>JAFMQP010000120.1 GCA_017354575.1 Acidothermales bacterium
CAGCACGAACACCGTCAGATCGGCAAGCAGGGCACTGCTCATGCCTGGTCTCCGTCCACCTCGTCCACCACGCGGGCCACCGCCGCGTTCACCACCTCGCCCCCGTGCGTGACGACGACGTCGCCGAGGACCTCGTCGTCCAGGTCGATCGTGAGCGCGCCGTCGCGGACCAGCAGGCCCAGCAGCGCGGCCACGTTGCGCGCGTACGCCGTCGACGCCGCCTGCGGCACCTGTGCCGGCAGGTTGCCCGCGCCGACCACGGTGACCCCCGACGCGACGGTCGTCGTGGCGTCGGGCACGACGCCCTCGACGTTGCCGCCCCTCGGCCCGGCCGCCAGGTCGACGACGACCGACCCCGCGCGCATGCCGTCGAGCGCCGCACCGGTCACCAGCAGCGGCGGGCGCCCGCCCGGCACCTGCGCGGTGGTGACGACGACGTCGAACCGGCCGATCCGCTCGGCCATCTCGGCCTGCTGCGCCTGCGTCTCCTCGGCGGTGAGCGCCCGGGCGTACCCGCCCTCCCCCACCGCGGACCTGACGCTCTCGAGCTCCAGGAACCTGGCGCCGGTCGCGGTCACCTGGTCGTGCGCCTCCGGGCGGACGTCGTAGCCGGTCACCAGCGCGCCGAGGCGCCGGGCCGTCGCCATCGCCTGCAGCCCGGCCACACCGGCGCCGAGCACGAGCACCTGCGCCGGTTTCACCGTGCCCGCGGCGGTCATCAGCATCGGGAAGTAGCCGCCGTAGGTGTCCGCGGCGAGTACGGCCGCCTTGTACCCGGCGACGTTCGCCTGCGAGGTCAGCGCGTCCATGCCCTGCGCGCGGCTCAGCGTGCGCGGCAACAGGTCGAGGCTGACGGCCGTGACGCCCGCGCCCGCCCACTCCTTCGCCAGCGTCGGGCTCTGCAACGGGCCGAGCAGGCCGAGCAGGACCTGCCCGTCGCGCAACCGCTGCCGCGCGTCCGGCTGCGGCGTGGTGACGCAGACGACCACGTCGGCGTCGGCGTAGACCTGCTCGCCCGGTACGACGCGGGCGTCCCGCGCGGCGTAGTCCTCGTCGGGGAAGTGCGCCGCGGCACCGGCGCCCGCCTCGACCACGACGTCCGCGCCGAGGCCCCGGACCCGGTCGACCACCTCGGGGACGAGGGCGACCCGCCGTTCACCCGCGGCGGCCTCTTTCACGACTCCGACGGTCAGCGCTCGGTCTGTCATGCCGTGTCCGATCCGGTCACCGGGAACTGGCCCTTAGGGTTGCACACCCCGCCGACAGGGCGCTCGCTCGGGTGGAGCGCCGCGCATGGTGCGTGGAACGGGTACGCGGATCGGGAGCGCGCGCTAGCGTGCTGTGGTGAACGACGGCACGATCGGCGTGTTCCTGCTCGACGACCACGAGGTCGTCAGGTACGGCGTGCGCGTCCTGCTCCAGGACCAGCCCGACATCGAGGTCGTCGGCGAGGGCGCCACGGCCGCGGAGGCGCTCGCCCGCGTTCCCGCGCTGCGGCCGGACGTCGCCGTCCTCGACGTGCGGCTGCCGGACGGCAACGGCGTCGAGGTGTGCCGCGAGCTGCGCGACCGCATGCCCGGTCTCGCCTGCATCATGCTGACCTCGTTCGCCGACGACGACGCCATGCTGCAGGCGGTGCTGGCAGGCGCGTCCGGCTACCTGCTGAAGGAGGTACGGGGCGCGAGCGTCGTGGACGCCGTGCGCGCCGTCGCGGGAGGCGCGTCGCTGCTCGACCCGGCCGCCGCGTCGCGGTTGCTCGACCGCGTGCGCGCGGACGCCGAGCGCAACGACCCGCTCGGCGCGCTGACGCGCCAGGAGCGGCAGGTGCTCGAGCTGATCGGCGACGGTCTCACCAACCGGCAGATCGGGCGGCGGCTGTTCCTCGCCGAGAAGACCGTGAAGAACTACATCTCCGGCATCTTCGTCAAGCTCGGCCTGCAGCGTAGGACCCAGGTGGCGATCCTCGCGACGCAGCTGCGTCTCGACCGGGAGCGGAAGCCGCCGTCCTGACGCGGTCAGGGCACGACGACCACCGGGCAGCGCGCCCGGTGCGTGACCGCGGTCGCCACCGAGCCGAGGAACACCCGCGACATCCGGTCGTGCCCGCGGGCGCCGACGACGACGAGCTGTGCACCGTCGGAGAGCCGGATCAGCTGCTCCGACGGCGCGCCGAGGTAGGCGTCCACCTGCACCTCGACGCCCCGCGCGTCGGTGCGGTCCTCACACACCTCGTCGACGACCTGCGCGGCCTTCTTCCGCACGAGCTCCACCTCGGTGGTCCCGCCGGGCGGGTCGGGCGGCGGCGGACCGGCGGGGCCACCGCGCTCGCACATCACCGCGACGAGCGGCGCCCCGCGCATCCGGGCTTCGCCGATCGACCAGGCGAGCGCACGTTCCGACGGCTCGGACCCGTCGATCCCGACGACGACCGGCCCGCCTGTCGAGCTCATCTCCTGTCCCCTCTGTTGGCGCACGCTACCTCCATGGTCGTACGGGACACCCGTCACGCCAAGGGCCGGATTTCCTGGCGGTTCAGCCCTCGGCGGTACGGGTCACCGGCACCTGCCAGCGAAGCGACGTCCCTGTGCCCTCCGCCCCCGTCGTGAACGACCCGCCGAGCCTGCGCGCACGCTCGGCCAGGTTGGCGAGACCGCTGCGGCGGCCGCTCTCGGGCAGGCCGACGCCGTCGTCGGTCACCTCGAGCACCACGTCCTCGTCGACCTCCACCCGCACGGTGCAGGACGCGGCACGCGCGTGTCGTGCGACGTTCGCCAGCGCCTCGCGGAGCACGGCGAGCAGGTCGTCGCTCACGTCGACGGGGACGTTCGTGTCGAGCAGCCCGGCGAAGCGCACCGACGGCTCGAAGCCCAGCGCGGACGAGGACTCGGAGACCACGTCGAGTACCTTGGCGCGCAACCCGCGCGGATCCGTGTCGGCGTTCTGCAGCGCGAAGATCGTCGAGCGGATCTCCCTGATCGTGGCGTCGATGTCGTCGACCGCCCTGCTGAGCCGCCCCTCCGCCGTCCTCGGGTCGACGCCGATCATCCGGCTGGCGCTCTCGATGCTCATCCCGGTGGCGAACAATCGCTGGATCACGAGGTCGTGCAGGTTCCGTGCGATCCGTTCGCGGTCCTCGTAGACGAGGACGCTCTCGGCCGCGCGGCGCTGTTCGAACAGCTCGATGGCCAGAGCGGCCTGCTCGGCGAACGAGCTGAGCGTCTCGAGCACCATCGGCCGGAACCGCGCGCCGCGCCGGTTGTAGACGACGAGGACGCCGCGGGTCTGGCCCGCCTCGCCGAGCGGGATCACCAGCCGCGACCCCATCTCGACGAGGTCGGCGAGATGGGGCATCGAGCTGGCGGCGTAGTCGTCCCATGCCTCGGCGACGCCGGTGTGGTAGACGGTGCCGGCGCGCCCGTCCGCCATCGACACCGTCACGCCGAGCATCGTGCCGGTGTCCTCGCCGGACGCCGCCGCGATGCGCATGGCGTCGTCGCCCTCGACGGGCAGCAGGATGTTGGCGTGCACGGCGTCGGCGAGGCGGCGTCCCCAATCCGCCACGAGCGTGAGGACCTCCGTCGTGCGCTGGCCGGACAGCAGCGCGGACACCACCTCGGACGTGGCCTGCCGGGACCGGTCGCTTAGCTGCGTCACCTGGTAGAGGCGTGCGTTCTCGATCGCGATGCCCGCCGCGGTGGCGAGCGCGGTGAGCAGGTTCTCGTCGGCGTCGTCGAACTCGCTCCCGCCCTCCTTGTCGGCGAGGTACAGGATCCCGAACACGACGTCGCGGACGAGCACGGGCACGCCGAGGAAGGAGCGCATCGGCGGATGCTCCGCGGGGAAGCCGTACGAGCCGGGGTGTGAGCCGATGTCGCTCAACCGCAACGGCTTGGGCTCCTTGATCAGCAGGCCCAGGATGCCGAGGCCCTCAGGATGGTGGCCGATCCGGTCGACGTCACCGGCGTCCGTCCCGTGGTAGACGAACTCCTCGACCCTGTCGCCGTCCTCGTCCAGGACGGCGAGCGCGCCGTAGTTCGCCTGGACCAGCTCCATCGCCGCGCGCACGATCCGGTCGAGCACGTCGCCGAGGTCGAGGTCGCTGCCGATGGAGATGACGGCGTTGAGCAGTTGGTACAGCCGGTCGCGGACGTCGATGACCGCGGAGATCTGGCCCTGCAACTGGCCGAGCAGGTCACCCAGATGCGGGTTGAGGCGCAGCGAGGACGGGACGTGCCACCCCGGAGGTTCGGTCATCGGGCTCCCTGATCCACCCAGCCCACATCGCCGACAGCGTAGCCCGCGCCACTGTCACCTGTACCCGGTTACGCCGGACGCCCGACGGTCGCGGGCGTCAGTCGGACGCGTCGTGATAGGCGATGGTCAACCAGTCCCGCACGGCGTCGTCGACGTCGGCCGGTGCACGCATCGGCAGCCGGTGCCAGACGCGCGGCCCCGTGCTGTCCGGCAGTGGCCTGATGCGCGCGTTCTCCACGCGATGCGGCAGGGCGAGCAGCACGAGGACGTCCCTGGAGCGCGGCCGCACCTCGGCGAGCTTGCGCTCGCGCTTCAGGAACACGCCGACGGAGACGGCGTCCTCGTGCACCGGGCCGAGCGACGACAGGTGGTCGAGGACGGCGTCGTAGACCGCGCGCATCGTCGGCGGCCGTCCGGCGAACGTCGCGTCGACGGTGCAGCCGGGCACGCAGGTGTGCGACTGCCTCGCCCGCGCGAACTCGCGGTCGCACCGCGGGCACGTCCACCGCGCCATGACCGTCAGCCCGCGGACCCGGTCCGTTGGACGGCCCGCCTCGCCTCGTACCAGGCGTCGCCGACGTCGGGCTGCCCGTCGGCGGCCGTCGTCGTGAGGTGACCCGTCCGGTGCGAGCGCAGGTACGCGCTCTCCTCTTCGCTGAATGCCACCCGTGCAGTGTCACACCCGGGACGTCCACCCGGCTGTCGTAGGCGTGTGCGAACATATGTTCGATGGACGAGGCCACGATCCTGCACGCCGACCTCGACGCGTTCTACGCCTCCGTGGAGCAGCGCGACGACCGGCGGCTGCGCGGGCGCCCGGTGATCGTGGGAGGGGGAGTGGTGCTCGCGGCAAGCTACGAGGCCAAGGCCTGCGGGGTGCGCACCGCGATGGGCGGCGCGACGGCGCGCCGGCTCTGCCCCGGCGCGGTGGTCGTCGAGCCGCGCTTCTCTGCCTACCTCGAGGCGAGCCGCGCGGTGTTCGAGGTCTTCCGGGACACGACGCCGACGGTCGAGGGACTGTCCATCGACGAGGCGTTCCTCGACGTCGGCGGGCTGCGCCGGATCTCCGGCAGCCCGGTCGACATCGCGGTGCGGCTGCGCCGCGACGTCCGCGCCCGCGTCGGCCTGCCGATCTCCGTCGGGGTCGCGCGGACGAAATTCCTCGCGAAGGTCGCGAGCGGCGTCGCGAAGCCGGACGGGCTTTTCGTCGTGCCGCCGGGCGGCGAGCTGCGGTTCCTGCACCCGTTGCCCGTCGAACGGCTCTGGGGCGTCGGCGAGGTGACCGCGCGGAAGCTGCACGACGAGGGCGTCACGACCGTGCGGGAGGTGGCGCTGATGAGCGAGGCCGCACTCGTGACGCTGCTGGGCCGCGCGGCCGGGCGCCACCTGCACGCGCTCGCCCACGGGCGCGATCCGCGCAAGGTCAGCGTCGACCGGCGGCGGCGCACCATCGGCTCGCAGCGCGCGCTCGGCCGGCGTCCGATCTCGCCGGAGCGGTTGGACACCATGGTGGTCGGGCTGGTCGACCGGCTGGCCCGGCGGCTGCGTCGCGCCGGGCGCGTCTGCCGCACCGTCACCTTGCGGCTGCGGTTCCACGACTACACCAGGGTGACGCGGTCGCACACCCTGCACCAGGCGACGGCGCAGACCGAGACCATCCTCGACACCGCACGTCAGCTCGTCGCAGCCGCCACGCCGACGATCGAGAGCCGCGGCATCACGCTCGTCGGCTTCGCCCTCGGGAACCTCAGCGACGACGACGCGATCCAGCTGATGCTGCCGTTCGCCCGCCGCGCCGAGCACGACGTCGACACCGCGCTCGACGACGTCCGCCGCAGGTTCGGCCACGCCGCCCTCACTCGCGCCGTCCTGCTCGGCCACGACCAGGGCCCGACCGTGCCGCTGCTGCCGGACTGACGCCATGGGAACCGCGACGCACATGGCGCAGCCACAGCAACCCGGCGACCGGGAGCACGAGCGGGACGAACAGGTAGCCCATGCCGTAGCCCGACCAGACCGTCGCGTCGGGGAACGCCGCCGGGTCGACCACGCTCGCCGTCCCGACGGCGAGCACGCCGGCGAGCTCGACCGAGCACGCGACGACCGCGATCCGGTACGACGTGCGGCCGCTGCGCGCCATCACGACCGTCGCCAGCGCGTACACGACGGCGGAGAACGCCGACAGCGCGTACGCGAGCGGCGCCTCGTGGAACCTGGTGGCGATCTGCACGGCGGCGCGGGATCCTGCGGCGACGGTGAACAGCGCGTACAGCGCGACGATGACCCGGCCCGCCCCGGTCCGCCGGGTCGCGATCGTCGGTTCAGGCACCGGACCACACCTGGTTCATCCGGACGATCAGGACGGGGACGACGAGGCACGCCACGCCCACCACCGCGGAGCTCCAGCGGCTGCGGTCCATCAGTCCCCACACGACGGCGACGGGAAGGACGAGTGGTGACCCGACGAGGTAGAAGACGAACGTCAGCAGGCCGCCCGCCGGATGACCGCCGGTCGCGAGCCGGACGATCGCCAGCACGACGAACGCGAGCAGGCCGAGCTCCACCAGCGCGACGGCGGCGAGGTGGACGCCGTTCATCGGCTTGTTCAGGACGAGTGTCACGAGGCAGAAGAGTGCGGCCGCGAGCGGCGCGAACTCCATCACCGTCGAGAACGCCGCGTTCAACCGACGCCTCCCTCGCCCTGCCGTCGCACGGTCATGAGGGTAGGCGAGCGTGGAAGGTCGCGATGACGCCGGCCGCCTGTCGCCGCACCACGACCTGCTCCAGGCCCAGCGCGTCGAGGCGCCGCTCCAGCTCGGTGTACCCGGCGAGCCGGAAGTCCGTGAACAGCGCGCGGTGGAACCAGCGCGCCGCGCGGGTGTCGAGCGCGTCGTAGCCGGCGAGCAGGCCGCCGGGCCGCAACACCCGCACCGCCTCGGCGAGCGCGTCCTCCCAACCGCCGACGTGGTGCAGCGTGAGGAAGGTGACGACCGTGTCGAAGCTCGCAGGTTCGAACGGCAGGTGGGTGCAGTCGGCCCGCACCGCCCGGCCACGCGGGCCGTAGGGACGCAGCCGCCGCGCCGTGGCGCCGACCATCGCCGGGTCGATGTCGACGCCGGTGACGCCGATCTCCGGGTGGTCGGTGAGCAGCCGCGCCGCCACCGCGCCGCCGCCGCAGCCGATCTCGAGTACCTCGCCCTCGGGCCGTACGCCGGGCAGCGCGCGCGGCAGCACCACGCCCGCCGCGAACCGCCCCCATGCCCCGCTGCGGCAGACGAGCTGTTCCGCGCCCCGCATGATCGTCACCACGACCGCCTCCGTCCATTGAGGCGATTATCGGCTCGGCACGTACACTCGCGGAAACGGCGGGCGACGGCCAGGGTGCGGGAGGTGATCGGTGCCGATCCACGAATGGCTGCTCGCGGTCCCCCCGCTGGCGGTGTACGCGATCCTCGCCCTCGTCATCGGGGTTGAGAGCGTCGGCGTGCCGCTCCCTGGCGAGGTGGCGCTGGTCACCGCCGGGCTGATGGCGGCCGGGCACGTCGTGAGCCCGTGGGGCGTGGCGGCCGGCGCGATCCTGGGCGCCGTCGTCGGTGACTCGGTCGGGTACGTCGTCGGCCGTCGCGGCGGCCGGCCGTTGCTCGAGCGGGCCGGCCGCAGGTACCCGCGGCATCTCGGCGCCGCCAACCTCGGCAGGGCCGAGCGGGCGATGACCCGCTGGGGCGTCTGGGCGGTCTTCGCCGGGCGGTTCGTGGCGCTGCTGCGGATGTTCGCCGGACCGCTCGCCGGCGCACTGCGGATGCCGTACCCGGTGTTCCTGGTCGCGAACGCCTCCGGCGGCGTCGTGTGGGCCGGCGGCACGACGTTCGCGCTGTACTACCTGGGTCACGTGGTCGAGCCGTGGCTCGGCCGGTTCTCCTGGCTCGCCGTCGCGGTCACCGCGCTGTGCGGGATCGTCAGCACCCTCGTGCTCCGACGTCGCGCCGTGCGTCGCCGGCGTGGCGAGGAGACCGAGGAGCCGACCGCGGTCACGGCCGGAGTGTCTCCGCCAGACGGTCGAGAAACGTCGTCTGTGCCGCGTTGATCTTCTCCCGCGCGGTCTCCTCGTCGAACCAGGCCGCGCGGTCGACCTCGGGAAACGTCTGCGTCCTGCCGGAGCGCGGGGGCCACGCCAGCTCGAAGGTGTTGCTCTCCAGTGTCGTCACGTCGAAGTCACCCTCGACGGCCCACGCCGTGACCTCCTTGCCGGCCCGCTGCCGCACCGTGCCGAGCTCGAGCAGCTCACCGTCCGGCGGCGCGTGTCCGGTCTCCTCGGTGAACTCGCGCAACGCCGCGGCCCGCGCCTGTTCGCCGTCGGCGTACTCACCCTTGGGTATCGACCACGCGCCCGCGTCCTTGCGCGCCCAGAACGGTCCGCCGGGATGGACGAGCAGCACGCGCAGCCCGGCACCGACCCGCTTGTAGAGCAACAGTCCCGCGCTGCGTCCGGCCACGTGGTTCAGGTTACGACGGGCAGGTCGTAACAACGGCGGATGCTGGAACCGAGCTCGCCGATGTCGGCGCCGTAGACGTGCATCGACACGGCCGTCCCCGCGCCGATGTTGCGCACCCGGTGGATGTCGCCGGGCGGGGCGAACGCGCACACGCTGCGCGGCGGGTTCTCGCTGCGGCCCGACTCGACGAGACACGGGCCGCCGTCCCGCTCGCCCAACCGGTAGAGCGTCTCGGACTCCGTACCCTGCACGACACCGACGACGCACCAGGACACGTGGTCGTGGACCGGCGTCACCTGGCCCGGCAGCCACACCAGCGCGACCACCGAGAACGAGCCGTCCGGCTCGATGTGCAGCACGTGCTGGCAGTAGCGCTCGGGGTCTCCGGCGAGTTCGTCCTCGGTGAGCACGTCGACGGTCGGCAGGTGCCCGCGCAGCACCTCGCCGACCGACTCGGCGGTCTCCGCGACGGGCAGGTCGCGGCGGGTGACGCCGCGGACAGCGTCGACCAGGGTGCGAAGACCGCCGCGGTCTCTCGTCGCGGATGTGGCGGTGCCGGTTGCGGTGTCCATGCCGTCCAGCGTGGACGGGTGCCCGCCGGATTGTCGACGGCAGGATTCTTTGCGGCTCTCGAGGCAACGCTTATACGTGGCCGCTAGGCGGACACCTTCGGCAGCCGCATCGTCTCGCTCGCCCCGTGCAGCGCGTCGATGGTCTGCCGGACGCCTGGTACGCGCAGCAGCGACGGCGTCGAGACCGCGCTGACGGTACGCGTCTGCGCCGGGTGCA
>JAFMQP010000374.1 GCA_017354575.1 Acidothermales bacterium
TGGCGCAAGCGGCATCGCGACTTCACCACCGGGCTCGAGGCGAACCTCGGGCTCTCCGACGCGCTGGTGCCGATCGCCGAGCGGCACGGCACCACCCGCGCGGCCGTCGCCGTCGCGTGGACGCTCGCCTGGCGCGGCGTGTCCGGTGCGATCGTGGGCGCCCGCCGGCCGGGGCAGGTGGACGGCTGGCTGCCGGCGGCGTCGCTCGAGCTGACCGCGGCCGACCTCGACGCGGTCGCCGCGGCGATCACGTCCACCGGAGCGGGCGAAGGCCCGGCTCGGCCCTGACGCCCGGCCTCAGCCGTCGTCGCTCGTCAGCTCGTCGACGACGAAGCCGACGCCCATGCCGAGCATCCAGACGTCCTTGGCCAAGGCGATGCCCTGCTCGCTCGGGCGCAGGCTCTTCTCCCGCCGCATGCCCGGGGTCCGCAGGTACAGCCCGACCAGGCCGGCGGAGAACGCGGTGAGCCCCGCGCCCGCGACCACGGTCGGCACGACCGGAAGCAGCAACGCCGCGCCGACGGCGATCTCGCCCGCGGAGAGCAGCCGGGCGAACGTCTGTGCGTCGAGGCGCTTCAGCATCGGGTACGCCGTACTGGCGGCCCCGTGCAGATGCTTGGCCGTCTCCTCGTCGGCGGACCGCTTCGACAGGCCGGAGTTCAGGATGTAGGCGCCCACCGCGATGCGGCCGGGCCAGTGGCGTACCTTGAGTCCGAGTTTCATGATCGCCTCCTGCGGTGGATACCCTCGCACGGTCGCGACAAACCGGTCAACCTGGGCCAGGCGTCACCAGGACCTTCAGCTCGTCGCGACCGGCTCGCAGCACCTCGTAGGCGTCCCGGATCGCGTGCTCGAGCGGCACCTCGCGCGTGACCAGGCCGCCGGCGGGGACGCGCCCCGCCGCGATGAGGTCGACGGCGGCGGCCATGTCGCGGGGCTCGTAGACCCGGGAGCCGACGAGCTGCAGCTCACGTATCACCGCCGTCGCGAACGGCGCCGCGACCGGCCGGTGCGTCTGCACCACCGGGTCACTTGGCTCGTCGTGGGAGGCTGGCGCACGTGCCCCTGCTGCTCATCGACCTCGACGACACGCTGATCGATCGGACCGCCGCGTTCCGTCTCGGTGTCCTCGACCTGCTGGCCCGACACGAGTTGCCGGCCGGTGAAGTCGACTGGGTGGTCGCGCTGGATGCGGAAGGAGAGACGCCGAGGAACGCGGTGGCCGCGGCGGTGATCGAGCGGTTCGGTCTTACGCTCTCCGTCGCGACAATTGCCGAGAGCCTGCGTCATGGTGTCGTCGAGCATGCGTCTCTGGACGATGCGACCGCGCATGCACTTGAGGAGGCCGGGAACACGGGCTGGGTGCCCGTCATCGTGACGAACGGCACGACGAGACAACAGGAAGCGAAGATCACGGCGGTGGGTCTGGACGAGATCGTCGCCGGTTGGGTGATCTCCGAAGCCGCCGGGTTCGCGAAGCCGGACCGGGAGATCTTCCGGATTGCAGCGCGACTTGTAGACCTTTCCCTGAGCGACGCCTGGATGCTCGGCGACAACCCTGAGAAGGACATCGCAGGCGCTACCGCACTCGGGATCCGGACCGTGTGGCTGGCCCGCGGACGGCATTGGCCACATGCCACCTTTGGCCCGTCGTTCGTGGCCGACGGGCCTGCGGAGGCGATCGAGCATGTCCTGCGCGGCAGCCGCGCCTGACGAGAAACAGAGCGCAGGTTACCGGGTCTGCTCGGTGACCCAGCGCAGGTACTCGGGGTTGCCGCCGACCACGGGCGTCGCGACGATCTCGGGCACGTCGTAGGGATGCACGGAACGCAGCTGCGCGACGAGGTCGTCCAGCCGGTCCGCTGCGGTCTTCATCACGACGAGCCACTCCTGGTCGGTGGTCACCGACCCCTCCCAGCGGTACGTGCTCGCGATCGGCCCGACGACCTGGGCGCACGCGACCAGGCGCTGCTCAACCACCGGACGCGCCAGCGACGCGGCGGCGTCCGCACTGCCGACGGTCGTCTCGACTCGGACGTGTTCACCGGTCATGGCAGGCGAGCGTACCGGTCAGCCGGCCGCGGACCGGCGGCGTCGGGCGTGTACGGCGAACCGCCACGACGCCACCAGGACGGCGACCACGACGATCGCGCCCAGGTACGGGACGTGCGTGTAGTGGACGAGGAACCCGCGCAGGAAATGGAACACCAGGCTCCAGGCCGCGACGTGCAGGAGCCACCGCACGAGGAGCCCGAGCCCGCTGACGGCGAGTGAGGCGGTCACTGTCGGCGTCATCCTTCCACTCTGCACACACGGACGGCCGGAACGCGGGGGTCTGCGACACTGGCGGCGTGAGCGAGAGCTGTTGCGCGCCCGGACGCGGCGGTGGTGACGGGCGCGGGATGGTCGCCGCCGCGCCGGCGCGGCAACGGCGGGGCAGCCGCGCACCGCGTCCGCGAAGCGGCACCGTGCCGCTGCCCGGCGGCACGTTCGTCATGGGCAGCGAGGACGACGACGTCAACCCGGGCGACGGCGAGGGCCCGCGGCGGCGGGTGACCGTGCCCGCGTTCCGCATCGACGCGTGCGCCGTGTCCAACCGGCAGTTCGCCGCGTTCGTCCGCGACACCGGCTATGTCACCGAGGCGGAGAAGTTCGGCTGGTCGTTCGTGTTCGCCGGCCTGCTGCCCCCCGAGCTGCGCGGCGCGCCGCTGCCGGCGCCGGACGAGGCGCCCTGGTGGCGCGGCGTCGAGGGCGCGACCTGGCGCACGCCGGAGGGGCCCGCGAGCGGGATCGAGCAGCGCGACCAGCATCCCGTCGTGCACGTGTCCTGGCACGACGCCACCGCGTACGCCGAGTGGGCGGGCAAGCGGCTGCCCACCGAGGCCGAGTGGGAGTACGCCGCGCGCGGCGGTCTCGACGGCGCCCGTTACGCCTGGGGCGACGAGCTGCTGCCCAGGGGCCGCTGGCTGTGCAACATCTTCCAGGGCCGCTTCCCGGTCCTGAACACCGGCGAGGACGGCTACCTCGGCACCGCGCCGGTGAAGTCGTTCAACCCCAACGGGTTCGGGCTCTACAACGTCGCCGGCAACGTCTGGGAGTGGTGTGCCGACTGGTTCGGCACGGTGCACCGAAGCGACGCCGCGGGCATCGAGGCGCCACGCGGCCCCGCCTCGGGCACCGGACGGGTGATGCGCGGCGGCTCGTACCTGTGCCACGACTCCTACTGCAACAGGTACCGCGTCGCGGCGCGGACGAAGAACACGCCC
>JAFMQP010000375.1 GCA_017354575.1 Acidothermales bacterium
CATCTGCACGTCCGTGAACGACGAGGTCGTGCACGGCATCCCGAGCCGCAAGCGGGTGCTCCACGAGGGTGACGTCATCTCCATCGACTGCGGCGCGATCGTCGACGGCTGGCACGGCGACGCGGCCGTGACGGTCGCCGTCGGCGAGGTGCCCGACGGGCTGCGCCGGCTGATGGAGGCCTGCGAGGCGTCGCTGTGGGCGGGGCTCGCCGCGGCCCGGCCCGGGGGGCGGCTCGGCGACATCGGCCGCACCGTGGAGGCGGCCGTCCGCGCGGCCGGACGCTACGGCGTCCTCCGCGAGTACGGCGGCCACGGTATCGGCACGGCCATGCACCAGGAGCCGTTCGTCCCCAACTACGCCACCAGGCGCGGCGGCGCCGGGCGCCGGCTCGAACCCGGCCTGGTGCTCGCCGTGGAGCCGATGATCACCACCGGTTCGGCGCGTAGCCGGGTGCTCGACGACGACTGGACCGTCGTCTCGAAGGACGGTTCCGCCGCCGCGCACTACGAGCACACCGTCGCCGTCACCGCGCGGGGCCCGTGGGTGCTCACCGCGCTGGACGGCGGGCGTGGCCGGCTCGGCGACGCGTACGGCGGTCCCGAGCAGGAGCGGGTCGAGGAGGACTCCGTGAGCATCGACGCGTCTGGCCGGGACCATGGCTGACGACCCGAAGTCCCCGCAGCTGCGGGCGTCCGACGCCGACCGCGAGCGCATCGCCAACGAGCTGCGTGACCACTACGCCGACGGGCGCCTCACCATGGAGGAGTTCGACGAGCGGATCGAGTCGGTCTACAAGGCGAAGACGTACGGCGAGCTCGCACCGGTGACGGCCGACCTGCCCGCGCCGCCGCCCGACCCCGCCGTGCAGAAGGTCGAGGCCCGCAGGCGCCGGATCGCGGCGTTGCGCGCGGTATGGGGCAGCTGGGCCTCGGTGGCGCTGATCTGCACCGTGATCTGGCTGCTGGTCAGCATCAGTGGCGGTGGGTTCCACTACTTCTGGCCCGGCTGGGTGATCGGCCCGTGGGGCGCGATGATCCTCGCCGGCACCCTCGGCCGCGGCCGGAACCGGACCGGTCCCGGCGACGACCGGCAGCAGTTGCACGGGCAGGACCAGCGTCGCCAGGCACGGCTGGAGCAGCGGCGTCAGCACATGGAATGGCGGATGCAGCGCTTCGACGAACGCCGCACCCGCCGCCACGACCACTGACCGGCGGGTCGCGACCGCGGCGAGGTAGGCTTGACGAGGCGCTCCTCCAGGTGGGGTGTCCGCCTGGAAGACGAGGCCCGGTTTCCGGTCGTACGCTGCGTGGCGTAGACTTTCCGATCGGTCCTGGCAGCTGTTGTGCACCGCGTCGTCCGCGCGGATGGCCGCAGTGATCCGGGCAGTCCGAAGACAACTCCGACGAGCCGTGCGTCTTCGCGCGCGGTCCGGACGAGTGGCGGTTGACGACGAAACGGGAGGCAATGCCCAAGAAGGAAGGTGTCATCGAGGTCGAGGGCACCGTCGTCGAGTCGCTCCCGAACGCCATGTTCCGGGTCCAGCTCGAGAACGGGCACAAGGTTCTCGCGCACATCAGCGGCAAGATGCGGATGCACTACATCCGGATCCTGCCCGACGACCGCGTCGTCGTGGAGCTGAGTCCCTACGACCTGTCCCGCGGGCGGATCGTGTTCCGGTACCGCTGAACGTTCGTGGTCACGAGAAGAGTGCGAGATGAAGGTCCAACCGAGCGTCAAGAAGATCTGCGACAAGTGCAAGGTGATCCGCCGGCACGGTCGCATCATGGTCATCTGCGAGAACCCGCGCCACAAGCAGCGGCAGGGTTGACGCAGCAGTAGGCAGCACGCGTGCCGTGTCTCCGGCCCAGGCCGGAGCACCCCCGGACGGAGGCCGGGGCCCCGCCACGAGACGGGTGGGGGACGGCGCGGAGGACCTCCGTAGAGATGAAGGAGCAGTCAGCAGGTGGCACGTCTCGTCGGCGTCGACCTCCCGCGCGAGAAGCGCATCGAGGTCGCGCTCACCTACATATTCGGCATGGGACGCACCCGTGCGCAGCAGACCCTCGAAGGTACGGGCGTGAGCCCCGACCGGCGCGTGCACGAGCTCGGTGACGACGAGCTCGTCCAGCTCCGCGACTGGATCGAGGGCCACTACCAGATCGAGGGCGACCTGCGTCGTGAGGTCGCAGCCAACATCCGCCGCAAGGTCGAGATCGGCTGTTACCAGGGCGTCAGGCACCGCCGCGGCCTGCCCGTGCACGGCCAGCGGACGCACACCAACGCGCGTACCCGCAAGGGACGCCGCAAGACCGTGGCCGGCAAGAAGAAGCCGGGCAAGAAGTAGTCAGCCACTGCGCAAGTTTGTCGCTGCCGCAACCTGACCGACGACCTCTCGAGGAGAACCAGGCGATATGCCGCCGAAGAGCCGCACCGGCGCCGCGAAGAAGGTGCGCCGCAAGGAACGGAAGAACGTCGCCCACGGGCACGCGCACATCAAGAGCACGTTCAACAACACCGTCATCTCGATCACCGACCCCGTCGGCAACGTGATCGCGTGGTCCAGCTCGGGCCAGGTGGGGTTCAAGGGATCCCGCAAGTCCACGCCGTTCGCCGCCCAGCTCGCCGCAGAGGCCGCGGCCAGGCGCGCGATGGAGCACGGCATGCGCAAGGTCGACGTCTTCGTCAAGGGCCCGGGCTCCGGTCGCGAGACCGCGATCAGGTCCCTGTCCGCGGTCGGTCTCGAGGTCGGCTCGATCCAGGACGTCACGCCCACCCCGCACAACGGTTGCCGTCCGCCCAAGCGTCGGCGAGTCTGAGGAGAATTCGTAGGAGATGGCCCGTTACACAGGTCCGGACTGCAAGCGCTGCCGCCGGGAGAAGATGAAGCTGTTCCTCAAGGGCAGCAAGTGCGAGTCCGCGAAGTGCCCGTTCGAGAGCCGGCCCTACCCGCCCGGCGAGCACGGCCGCGGCCGCACCAAGGAGACCGAGTACCTCCTGCAGAAGCGCGAGAAGCAGAAGTGCGCCCGCATCTACGGCGTGCTCGAGAAGCAGTTCCGCGGCTACTACGAGGAGGCCACCCGCGTCCAGGGGCGTACCGGTGACAACCTGCTGCAGATCCTGGAGAGCCGGCTCGACAACGTCGTGTACCGCGCCGGGTTCGCGAAGAGCCGCGACATGGCGCGGCAGCTGGTGCGGCACGGTCACATCACGGTGAACGGCCGCAAGGTCGACATCCCGTCCGCACGGGTCACGCCGGGCGACAT
>JAFMQP010000376.1 GCA_017354575.1 Acidothermales bacterium
CCGCCGCCGAGTGCACCGGTGAGCGACGTGCGCGTCTCGTGCAGGCGGCGGCCGACGGACGCGCGACGCCGTTCGTCCATCACGGTGAACGCGACGTCGACCGTACGCACGCCTTCGACGCGCGTCGCGGCGTCCACCACCTTCTCCCGCAAGGCGTCGGCCAACGGGCAGCCGGGTGTCGTCAGCGCGACCGAGACCTGCGCGTGCCCACGACGGTCGACGCGGACGTCGTCGAGCATGCCGAGCTCCGCCAGCGACAGTCCGATCTCGGGATCGTCGACACCGCCGACGATCTCGCGCAGCCGTTCGTGGTCAACCCGCATCGTGGTCCACCCGGAACGCGCGTCGCCTGGGCTTTACCGGGCGCATCATGAACTCCGGCCGACGCTGACCGCCGGGTCCCGGCCCCGGCCTGGTCATGGCGTGCCACTTCTGGTACGCCTGCCACGACCGCTTCGCGTCGACGTACACGTCGCCGTACTGGTCGTCCGGAAGCGCCTTCTCCAGCTTCACCTTCTGCAGCCAGCAGTGCATACCCGACAACGGGTCCGGCTGCACACCGAACGCGAGGTTCTGGTGCACGCCCGGGTCGCTCCACCAGATGCGCGACGAGTCGGGGTCGTCGGACTCGAACGGCGCGACGCCGCCGCGGTAACGCAGCAGCCAGCTGTCCTCGCCGTCCGGGTGCGTGATGTCGACCAGGCCGGACACCCATTTGCTGCCCTCGGTGTCGTGCAACCGCCACCGGCCCATGTGGTGCGACAGCGCGCACACGCCGGGCCTGATGCTCTCGGTGACCCAGGCACGCGCGACGAAATAGCCGATGCTCGTGTTGAGCCGCACCAGGTCGTCGGTCCTGACGCCGTTGCGCGCGGCGTCCAGCGAGTTCATCCAGAGCGGGTGGGAGTTCGAGATCTCGTTGAGGTACTTGGCGTTCCCGGATCTGGTGTGGATCAACGTCGGCAGCCGGAAGGTCGGCACGAGCACCAGTTCGCCCGCGTCCAGGTCGATCTCGCCGCGCGCGACGTGCGAGCGGATGTAGCCGGGCGTGGCGTACTCCTCCCAGCCGAAGTCGCGCATCGCCGTCGAGTAGACCTCGAGCCTGCGCGACGGCGTCGGCCAGCCGAACGTGGATGTGCCGTCCTCGTGGCGTACGCCGACGGAGCCGGCCTCGCCGATGAGCGGTGGCACGGAGTCGGCGTCGGTCGGCTTGCGCAGCACGCCGTCCGAGTCCGGCTCCGCTCCGTCGGCCTCCGCGGGCGTGAGCTGCCGCTCGTCCTGCCGGTACAGGTTCGTCGCGACCTCGACGACGCCGAACCTGCGCATGTACTCCAGCGGCGTCAGGCCCTCCTTGTCGGCCTTCTCCGGCAGGCCGGGCACCTGGTTCTCGAACACCCACCGGTAGTACTCGTCGACGGTGACCTTCTCGCCCGGCCGGTACGGCGACTCGAAGTACCTCCTGATGCCGAGCGTCCCGTCCGGGTCGATCCGCCAGGACAGCTCGATCCAGAACTCGTTCTCCTCCCACACCTCACCGGGGTTGATGTCGCGGGTGTCGGTGAACCGACGGCCGAGCTTCTCCATCGCCACGCGGCGCACGGGTTGCCGGAATCCCAGCCACCGCGCCGAATGCGTCTCGTACGAGTGGGTGTCGTGACGTTCGGTGGAGTGGCCCATCGGCAGTACGTAGTCGGCGAACTCGGCCGTCTCCGACCAGGTCGGCGTGAGCGCGACATGCAGCCCGACCTTGTCGGTGTCCGACAGCGCGTGCATCCACCGGAACCCGTCAGGGTACGTCCAGATCGGGTTGAACACTCGGCTGAAGTACACCTCGACGCGTCCCCTGCCCTCCTGCAGGAAGTGCGGCAGCAGGATCGACATCTCGTTGCAGGACAACGGATAGTCGTCCGGCCAGATCAGCTCGTTCCAGTGCTCGTGCGCCTCGGGCATGTTGGGGCCGTGCGGGATGAACTTGTTCCAGCCGTTCGGGCTGGTGCCGCCCTCGGTGCCGATCGAGCCTGTGAGCGCGAGGACGAACCACAGCGCACGTGCGACCTGCCAGCCACCGAGGTTGCCGGCAGCGGCGGAACGCCAGATGTGACTGGCGAGCCGATGATCGCACCCGCCGACGATCTCGGCCAGCTCGGCGATGCGCTCGACCGGTACCTGTGCCTCCTCGGCGGCGTACTCGAACGTGTATTTCGCATAGTCGCCCTCGAGCCGTTCGAGGAACGCCTCGAACGTCGGCTCCGCGTCGGGGTGCCGTTCGGCGAGGTACGTCCGCCAGTTCAGCCACCGGCGCAGGAACGGTTCGTCGATCTTCCTGGTACGCAACAGGTACGACGCCACCGACAGCAGGATGGCCGCCTCACTGCCCGGCCACGGCGCGATCCACACGTCGGCATGGCTCGCGGTGTTGGACATCCGCGGGTCCATGACGACGAGCTTCGCGCCCGAGCTCTTGCCCTCCATGATGCGCTGGGCGTGCGGGTTGAAGTAGTGCCCCGTCTCGAGATGGCTGGACAGCAGCAGGATGACCTTGGCGTTGGCGTGGTCGGGTGACGGCCGGTCGTAGCCGCCCCAGAGCGTCATCCCGAACCGTGCGCCGGACGAGCAGACGTTCGTGTGCGTGTTGTGCCCGTCGACGCCCCACGCCGTGAGCAGCCGTTCGACGAACCCGTCCTCGCCGGGCCGCCCGACGTGGTACATGACCTCCTCGCGGCGCTCTTCCTTGATCGCCGTCCTGATCCGTGCGGCGATGTCGTCGAGCGCGTCGTCCCAGCCGACCCGTTCCCAACCGCCGCCGCCCCTTGCGCCTTTGCGCCGCAACGGGTACAGGATGCGCTCCGGGTCGTCGATCTGGTTGATCGTCGCGGGGCCCTTGGCGCAGTTGCGTCCCCGTGAACCGGGGTGCGCAGGGTTGCCCTCGACCTTCTTCACCGACAGGTCGTCCCTGTCGACGTAGGCCAGCAGGCCGCACGCCGACTCGCAGTTGAAGCACGTGGTAGGGACGAGCATGTAGTGGTGCGGAACCTTGCGCGGGTGCGCCTTGGCGTCGTACTCGACGTGGTCGTCCCAGTCCTCGACCGGCGGGAAGTTGCGCAGGTGCTCGTGCCTGCGCGCACCGGGCAGCAGCTCCGACATGCCTTCGCCTTCCTACGACAGCGGGACGTCTTGGCCGGCGCGGACGAACACGCTCTCGTACGCCAGCAGCGCGAACTGGGCGACCAG
>JAFMQP010000121.1 GCA_017354575.1 Acidothermales bacterium
CGGAGGTCTCGTGGGTGCGCTCGCTGCTCGACGAGATCGCCTCGGGCACGCTGCCCGGGCTGGACGGCTGGCGGCGTTTCCAGGAGTCCGGCGAGATGCCGCCGGAGCTGGCCGAGCTCGCTCGACGGGGGGTCAGCACGGACTGAGCACAGTCCCGGGACGGTGCTGCAACACCGCCCCAGGACCCTCCCTCGAACCGTTGCCCGTGCGAGACGAGCCGGCCCAAGGTGGCGAACTCAGGATACCGGCGTCCCGCGCAGGAACGGTTCGGCACAACCGCAACTGCGAAGGAGACAGTCATGTCAGCGACGACGTCGGCACTTGTCATCGGCGGCGGTATC
Source organism: Acidothermales bacterium (assembly GCA_017354575.1). Classification (GTDB taxonomy): domain Bacteria; phylum Actinomycetota; class Actinomycetes; order Streptosporangiales; family WHST01; genus WHST01. The sequence continues at coordinate 342 of JAFMQP010000121.1, forward strand.
GCCGGTCCCGTCACGGCCACGGCCCTGCGGATGGCCGGCATCGACGCCACGGTCCACGAGGCCTACCCCGAACCGTCCGAGGGCATCGGCGGCGCTCTCGCGATCGCGCCGAACGGCATGGCCGCGCTCGGCATCGTCGGCACGGACGAGGCCGTGCGCGAGGCCGCGCTGGCGATCACCGGCCAGTCGATGTCCATGGCCGGGCACAGCCTCGGCCGGTTGCGCGGCCTGGAAGGGGTCGAGCCGCAACGGATGATCGGCCGCGGCGACCTGCACCGCGTGCTGCACGAGCGGGCCGTGCAGGCGGGCGTCCGGTTCGAGTACGGCAGGCGGCTCGTCGGCGTCGACGAGGGCGAGGACGACGTCACGGCGCGCTTCGCCGACGGCAGCACGGCGACGGCCGGCGTGCTGATCGGCGCGGACGGCGTCCGCTCGACCGTGCGCACGCTCATCGACCCCGGCGCGCCGGCCGCCGGCTACACCGGCCTGCTCGGCTTCCAGGGCTACCTGGACGCCGGCGACGACCTGGACGTCGAGCCCGGCATCATCACCTTCGCGTTCGGCCGCCGCGCGTACTACCTCTACTGGCGGATGGCGGACGGCCGGGTGACGTGGGGCGTCAACCTGCCGTCCAAGCGCTACCTCTCGCTGGCCGAGGCGCGGTCGGTGCCGGCGGAGACGTGGCTGCGCACCATCAGGGAGACGTATGCGGGCGACGTCCCCGGCGAGGCGCTCGCCGCGGGGACACACGCCGGCTCGCTCGACGTCACCGGGGCGATCCACATCATGCCGCCGGTGCCGCACTGGCACCGCGGCCGGATGGTGCTCGTGGGGGACGCCGTGCACGCGCCGTCGAACAGCACCGGTCAGGGCGCGTCGCTGGCCGTGGAGAGCGCGGTCGAGCTGGCGCGGTGCCTGCGCGACCTGCCCGACCCGTCGTCGGCGTTCGCCGCCTACGAAGGCCTGCGCCGGGCGCGGGTGGAGAGCATCACCAGGCGCGGGGCACGCCTGAACCGGACGAAGACGCCGGGACCGGTGGGGCGTCAGGTGATGCGGGTCGTGATGCCGGCGATCATGCGCCGGATGGACGTGGAGAAGACGATGGGGCCGGAACTGCGGCACCGCATCCCCTGGACGACTCCGGTGCCGGCGCGGCGTCGACGTGAGCTCCCGCGACTGGACTCGAACCAGTAACCCTTCGGTTAACAGCCGAATGCTCTGCCGATTGAGCTACGCGGGATCGTGCACCGGGGGTGGGCGGTTGCGTTCCGCACCCGTGGGAATAGGTTAGCGCATCAAGGGGGGAAGCCCCGGACCGGCCATCCAGGAGACGAGACACATGCGATACAAGGTCACCTTCGCCGCAGGTTTGGCTGTCGGGTTCATGCTGGGTGCGCGTGCCGGCCGCGAACGCTACGACCAGATCGTGCGGGCGGCGCAGTCGTTCGTGGAGAACCCGTCGGTGCAGGAGACCGCGGGCCTGGTGACGGCCAAGGCCACGGATCTCGTCGGGCAGACGCGCCGCAAGGTCACGAACAAGGTCGCGGACAAGCTGCCCTTCGGCAACCACTCCTCCGATAACTACACGCCTACCAACGGCAAGAAACAGTAGCGCTAGAGCCTGTCGACGACGGTTATCCCGGCTGCGCCGCCCTCGCCCATCGCGGGCAGGGCGGCGCACACGTCCTGCAGGCCGATCCGCCGGCGCACCAGGGCGTCAGGACGCAGCCGGCCGGACGTCACCAGCGCGAGCAGCTCCGGGTACGCGTGCGCGGCCATCCCGTGGCTGCCGCGCAGCTCGAGCTCGCGCGCGACCACGACGTCCATCGGCACCTCGGGGCAGCCGGCCGCGGGCGGCAGCAGCCCGACCTGGACGTGCCGGCCGCGCCTGGCCAGGCACCGTACCGAGTTCACGCACGTACCCGGCGAACCGAGCGCGTCCAGGGACAGCTGCGCTCCCCCGCCGGTCGCCGCACGCACGGCTTCGACCACGTCGGCCGCGGACGCATCGACGCACACCTCGGCGCCGAGCTCCGCGGCGAGTGCGAGCGCCGCGGCGGACACGTCCACGGCCACCACGCGGGCACCGGACGCCGCCGCGACCTGCACCGCGGACAGGCCGACGCCGCCGCAGCCGTGCACCGCGACCCACTCCCCCGGCGCGGCCCGCCCCTGCCGCGTCACCGCGCGCCACGCCGTCGCGAACCGGCAGCCGAGGCTCGCCGCCGTCACCGCGGACAACGTGTCGGGCAGGCCGACGAGGTTGACGTCGGCATGCCGCACGAGCACGTACTCGGCGAACGAGCCGCCGTGCGTGAACCCGGGTTGGCTCTGCGCCTCGCACACCTGGTGGTCGCCGCGGAGGCACGGCAGGCAGCGTCCGCAGCCGCAGACGAACGGCGCGGTCACGCGGTAGCCGGGCGCCCAGCCGCGCACCTGTGACCCCACCTCGGCCACGACGCCGGCGAACTCGTGGCCGGGGACGTGCGGCACCTCGACGTCGGGGTCGTGGCCCAGCCAGCCGTGCCAGTCGCTGCGGCACAGCCCCGTCGCCTCGACCCGGACGACGGCGTCGTCCGCACCCGGCGCCGGGTCGTCGAGGTCGCGGACGGTGAGCTCACCGCCGAACTGCTCGTAGACCACGGCCCGCATGCGTGTCCTAGCTCCGCACCGCGCCGTACGCCCGCAGCGTCTCGACCGCGCCGGGGAGCTGCCGGACCGCGGCCTCGAGGTCGGAGGGGCGGGCGATGCGGTGGGCGTTGCGCGCGATGTACGTGCGGATCGCGGCGTCCCACCGCGCGGGCCCGGCCTTGGTGCGCGCCTCGAACAGCATGTGCGCGCCCTGCCGGTAGACGCCGATGCCGTAGTCGTTCGGGTCCCTCGCCCAGTACGTCATCGGCGCGCCGACGCGGTTCTGCGCGAACGGCGGCACGGTGAGCGGGCCGAGGTAACCGCCCTCGCGACCGTCCGCGAGCGCCTGCCCGTACTGAGCGAACGCCTCGTCGAGCCACGGGTCGCGGCCCTGGTCGTCGCCGACGAGCGAGTAGAACCACATGTGCGCGAGCTCGTGGCCGACGAGGTCGCCCGTACCGACCTCTGACGGCGGGGTGTCGCCGTAGAAGATCGCGCCGGGGAACTCGATCCCGGTGGTGTCCGGGATGACCGTCACCCACAGGTCGTCGTACGGGAACCGGCCGAAGTACCGTTCCAGCCGCGGGATCTCCAGCTCGATCTTCGCGAGCCAGCCCTGCGCACCCGTCTTGGCGCCGTTGTCGCTGACGCCGACGTGGACGCGCACGCCGGAGATCACGCGGTCGGTCAGCCGGTAGCCGCCGACGGCGACGGCGACGTTGCGCACCGAGTCCGCGGCGAACCGGTGCCGCACCGTGTCGGGCCGCGGCCCCTCGGTCGTGGGCAGCGCGCGGCCGGTGCCCAGCACGGAATCCTGCCCGGGGGCGACCACGTCGAGGGCGAGCTTGAACTCCTCGCTGCCGTCGGACTCGCCGAAGACGTCGACGGCGGAGTCGGTCATCCAGCCGTGCCCGCGCTCCCAGGCGAGCACGGGGAACGCGGACGCGAACCACATCTCGCCGTCGCGGTTGGTGCCGACGCGCTCGCCGCTGCCGGTCGCCATGACGACGTCGAAGCTGAGCCGGACGGCGACGGAGTGCCCCGCGGCAACGCAGTCGCGCAGCGGCACGTCGACGAGCGTGCCCGGGCGTCCGGGTACGCCGCCGGCCGAGTGGACCGCCGGGCGCGCGGGCCTCCCGCCGACGCTGACGCGGTGGATCGTCAGCGAGCCGCCGAACAACGCAGTCCCCGGCTTGTTCGGCCAGGCACGGAAGACGAGCCGACCGCACACCTTCCGGTCCGGTGTGAACGTCACGTCCTCGACGCCGCTGACCGACCTGTGGTCGGCGGCGACGTCGTAGCTCAGCCGGACGACCGGCCGGTCCGGCCAGGGCCTCGCGAGCGGCGGCACCGACGGCACCGTGGACGCCGACGGCCGTTCGGGCGTCGGCGAGACCGCCGTGCCGGCCGGCCGGGACGCGGAGTCGGTCGCGCGGTCGGGGACGACCTCGTAGCCGATCAGGAACCCGGCTCCCGCAGCGACGACGGCGGCCGCCGCCACCCCGCTCACCAGCCAGGACCGCCTCACTCTCGGAACGTTACCCGGCGGCGACGTAGGTCAGGCGAGGTAGTCGCGGAGCTGGTCGGCGCGGCTCGGGTGACGCAGCTTCGCCAGCGACTTGGACTCGATCTGGCGGATCCGCTCCCTCGTGACGCCGAACGCGCGGCCGACCTCCTCGAGGGTGTGCACGTGGCCGTCGGTGAGGCCGTAGCGCAGCTTGATCACGGCCGACTCGCGCTCGCTGAGCCCGTGCAGCAGGGTGTCGAGCTGGTCCTGCAGCATGATGAACGACGCCGCGTCCACCGGCGCGACGGCGTCGATGTCCTCGATGAAGTCGCCGAGGTCGGAGTCGTCCTCCTCGCCGATGGGCGTGTGCAGCGAGAGCGGGTCCTGGGCGAGCCGGCGCAGCTCGAGCACGCGGTCGACGGTGAGGCCCATGACCGCGGCGACCTCGTCCGGCCTGGGATCCCTGCCGAGGTCCTGGACGAGCTGGCGCTGCACGCGCTCCAGCTTGTTGATGACCTCGACCATGTGCACGGGGATGCGGATCGTCCTGGCCTGGTCGGCGACGGCGCGCGTGATCGCCTGCCGGATCCACCAGGTGGCGTACGTGGAGAACTTGAAGCCGCGGACGTAGTCGAACTTCTCCACGGCGCGGACGAGCCCGAGGTTGCCCTCCTGGATGAGGTCGAGGAAGAGCATGCCCCTGCCGATGTACTTCTTCGCGATCGACACGACCAGCCGGAGGTTGGCCTCCATCAGGTGCCGCTTGGCGGCGGCGCCGTCGTCGACGAGGAACTCGAGGTCGCGGCGCAGCGCGTCGTCGACGTCGGACGTGGCGAGCTTGTACGCCGCGTAGAGACCCGCCTCGATCCGGCTGGCGAGATCCACCTCCTCGGCGGCCGACAGCAGCGCCACCCGGCCGATCTCCTTCAGGTACATCCGCACCGGGTCGGCACTGACCGTCCCGACGCCCGGGGCCCGCTCCTCGGGTTCGTCGCCCGCGGCGGTGTCACCGGTGCCCGCCACGGCGGTCAGCCGGACGATCGGCCCGCCCTCGCGCAGCCGCGTCTCGCCGGACGCGGCGGGCGGCGTCTCCGCGGTCTCGGCGGCACCGGACGCGGCGGGCTCGGCGTCCTCGTCGGCGGTCTCGTCGTCCGCGCCGGCCACCTCCGCGGGGTCGGCGACGTAGTCGGCGGAGAACTCCGCGGCCAGATCGTCGTCGCCCTCGACCAGGTCGGCGACCTCCGCGAGCTGCTCGGGGCTGGGCTCGTCCTCGACCAGGTCGGCGACCGGCTCGAGGTCGACGTCGAGCGCCGCCACGTCGAGAGGACGCTCCGCCGCCCCGTCGTGGGCGGGCGAGGCATCGAGATCGACCCGGCGTACCGTGCCCTGGCTCACGGCATCAAGTCTGGCAAGCCCGGCGGCGCGACGCGCCGGTAGCTCGAGTCGATATCACCAGACGTTCCCCTCCCGTCACATTCCGCTGAGCGAGTCGCGCAGCGCCGCACGGCGCCGCTCCAGACCCACCAGCTCACCGAACCTGCGGTTGTAGTCGTCGGGGTTCTCCACCGGGTTCAGCCGCTGGAGCTGCCGTTTGACCGCCGTGACCTGGCGGGTGACGGCGATCTCCTCGAGCCGGGTCAGCACGGCCTTGACGTACCGGTCGTCGGGCTCGTCGCGGCCGGTCTCGAGCGGCTCGACGCCGAGCTGCGTGACCAGCGCGCGGACGCGTTCGTCGGCCGTCTGCTCGGTGAGCCGACGCAGCCACTCCGACCCCCCGGCGGTGCTCACGACGCCGCCGGCGCCGGCGATGACGCCGCGCACGGCGACGTACGCCGGATGCGTGAACACGTCGTCGGACAGCTCGTCGAAGACCGGGCCCGCGAGCGCCGGCCGCTGTACGGCGACCTTCAGCGCCTGCCGCTGCACGTGCAGCCCCGGATCGCGCGGGTCCGGCAGGGCGGTGCCCCGGCGGTCCTGCGGACGGACCTCGCCGCGGTCCCTGCCCCGCCCGCGTCCCGCGGCGTCCTGCACCCGGCGCAGCACGAACGCCTCGTCGAGCAGGCCGAGCCAGCGGTCCAGGTTGACCGCGTAGCGCTGCCGCAGCCCGGTGTCCTTGATCCGCGCGACGATCGGCGCCGCCTCGTCGAGCGCGTGCAGCCGGCCCTCCTCGGTCTCCGCGTCGTGCCGGTCGATGACGCCGCGGATCGCGAACTCGAACAGCGGCACCCGCCGCGCGACGAGGTCGCGGACGGCGGCGTCGCCCTGCTTGAGCCGCAGGTCGCACGGGTCGAGCCCGTCCTGCTGCACCGCGACGAAGGTCTGCGTGACGAAGTCGTCCTCGAGCCCGAACGCACGCTCCGCGGCCTTCTGGCCGGCGGCGTCGCCGTCGAAGGTGAAGATGACCTCGCCGCGGTAGGCGTCGGAGTCCATCAGCAGCCTCCGGAGCACCTTGACGTGGTCGGCGCCGAACGACGTGCCGCACGTCGCGATCGCGGTGGGCACGCCGGCGAGGTGGCAGGCCATCACGTCGGTGTAGCCCTCGACGATGACCGCGCGCTGCTCCTTGGCGATCGCGCGCTTGGCGAGGTCGACGCCGTAGAGCAGCTGCGACTTCTTGTAGATCGGCGTCTCGGGCGTGTTGAGGTACTTCGCCTCGATGCGGTCGTCGTCGTGGATGCGCCGCGCGCCGAAGCCGACGACGTCGCCGGTGAGGTCGCGTACCGGCCAGAGCAGCCGGCCGACGAACCGGTCGATCAGCCCGTGCTGCCCGGGCCTGGCGAGCCCGGCGGTCACCATCTCGTCGTCGGTGAACCGGCGCCCGCGCAGGTGCCGGACGAGGGCGTCCCACGACCTGGGCGCGTAGCCGACGCCGAACCGGTCGGCGGCGTCGCGCTCGAAGCCGCGCTCGGCGAGGAAGCCGCGCGCCGCCGCCGCGTCGGCACCGGCGAGCTGCCCGGCGTAGAACTCCGCGGCCGCCGCGTGCGCCTCGACCAGCCGGGTGCGCCTGCCGTGCTCGCGGTTCGGCACCGCGCCGCCCTGTTCGTACCGCAGCTCGACGCCGGCGCGCCGCGCGAGCCGTTCGACCGCCTCGTGGAAGTCGAGCTGCTCCATCTTGCGGACGAACGTGATGACGTCGCCGCCCTCCTGGCAGCCGAAGCAGAAGTACACCCCGCGCGCGGGGCTGACGTGGAAGGACGGGGTCTTCTCGTCGTGGAACGGGCACAGCCCCTTGAGCGAGCCACTGCCGGCACTGCGCAGGGCGACGTGCTCGCGGACGACCTCGTCGATCGGCGAGCGTTCCCTGACGAGCGCGATGTCCTCGTCGCGGATCCGTCCGGCCACGCCGGGAGTCTACGCGTCGGCACCGACGGTCCGCCCACCCAACACTCTCGTTAGCCGGCTAGAATTGTGCGCGTCCCCACACCCGAAGCAGAGGACACGCATGCACATCGCACTGCATCCCGCCGTCTTCACCACACCCGAGGGCCCGGCCGGCATCGGCCCCGTGCTCGCCCGCGCGGTCACGCGCGCGGAGGAGGCGGGCGTCCACAGCATCTGGCCGATGGACCACTTCTTCCAGATCCCCGTGCACGGCCCGTCCGAGGACCCGATGCTGGAGGGTTACGCCGCCATCGCGTGGGCGGCGGCGCTGACGACGCGCATCGAGCTCGGCACGCTGGTCACCGGCGTGCACTACCGGCACCCCGGCGTGCTGCTGAAGACCCTCACCACCGTCGACGTGCTGTCCGGCGGCCGCAGCTGGCTCGGCGTCGGCGCAGGCTGGAACGAGGAGGAGTCGCGCGGCCTCGGCGTCCCGTTCCCGCCCATGAAGGAACGGTTCGAGCGGCTCGAGGAGACGCTGCGGATCGCCCACCGGATGTTCGACGGCGACGAGACGCCGTACCACGGCGCGCACTACGACCTCGAGCGCCCGATGAACCACCCCGCGCCCGTGCGCCGGCCGCCCGTCATGGTCGGCGGCGGCGGCGAGCGGAAGACCCTGCGCTACGTCGCCGAGTACGGCGACGCGTGCAACCTCTTCGAGTTCATGCCGCAGGCCGAGCTGCGCCGCAAGCTGGACGTGCTGCGGGGCCACTGCGCCGACCTCGACCGTCCGTACGACGAGATCGTCAGGACCACGACGGGGCAGATCAGAGACCTCGACGTGGCGAGGGCGGTCGACCGGTTCGGCCGGCTCTCCGAGCTCGGCGTCGACATCGCGATGCTCGACCTGCCGGACCCGTCCGACGAGAAGGTCTTCGACTTCCTCGCCGACGTCATCCGCCAGGTCGCGCCGCTCGGCCGGCCGCTCCCGGAGCGCGTCCGCCCCGTGGCGACGCCGTCGCCCTGACCACCGTCACGTGGCGGCCGCGCGGCGGCGGAGGACCACCGCGCGGCCGGCCAGGCCCACGGCGAACATCGCCACGCCCGCCACCACGGACCACACCGGCAGCGTGGCGACGAGCGTCGCGCAACCCAGCGCGCCGAGCACGTTGAGCACCCTGGGCCAGCGGCGGTCGGCGGCGGGCTGGGTGAACGCGGACGCGTTGGCGACGCCGTAGTAGGCGAGGACGCCGAACGAGGAGAAGCCGATCACGCCGCGCAGGTCGACGGTGAGCACGAGCACGCCCACGACGACGGCCACCGCGACCTCGGCGTGGTGCGGCACCCGGAACCGCGGGTGCACGGCGGCGAGCCGGCCGGGCAGGTCGCGGTTGCGGGCCATGGCCAGGCCGGTACGCCCGACGCCGGCGATCAGCGCGAGCAGCGCCCCGAGGCTCGCGAGCGCGCCGCCGACGCGGACGACCGGCGCGACCGTCCCGGCGCCGGCGGCGTGGACGGCGGTGG
>JAFMQP010000122.1 GCA_017354575.1 Acidothermales bacterium
ATGAACAGCATCGCCGCGCCGTAGAGGATCAGGCCCGCCCCGCCGACCACGACGAGCACCGCCGTGACCACGCGGAACAGGATCGGGTCGATGTCGGTGCGTTCCGCGAGCCCGCCGCAGACGCCGCCGATCACCCGGTTCGTGGCGCTGCGCTGAAGTGGCGGCGAGGGGACGTGGGCGGCGGCGGGCGGACGTGTCGTCTCCGCGTCCCGCTGCTCGGTCGGTGCCGGCTCCTCCACGCCACCATCGTGCCCGGACCGCAGGTCAGGCGGTATAGGGGATCACCCTGACGGGGCACCGGGCGAGTAGCGGGAGCTCACCGATAGGAGAATCCGGCCGGACGTGTGACCCTTGTGGGGTGACAACGGTGCAGACCCCGCCGCAGGCTGCCCGGACGGGCGTCGGGCAGCCGCGGAAGCTGTACCGCGAGGCCGACCGCCGGGTGCTCGCGGGCGTCTGCCGTGGTCTCGCCACCCACCTCGGGATCGACCCGACGATCATCCGCATCGCGTTCGTCGTGCTCGCGGTGAGCAGCCTCGTCGGCGTCTTCATCTACGCCGCACTCTGGTACTTCGTGCCGCTCGCGCCCGAGGAGGCGGCCGCCGAGGGCGAGGGGACGCGCAAGCGGGGGAAGCGCGACATCGGCCAGCTCGTCGCGCTCGCCGCGCTCGCGCTCGGCCTGGTGTTCTTCGTCCAGATGATCGGCCTCGGCGTGCCGGGCACGGTCTTCTGGCCGATCGTGCTCGTCGGCGCGGGCGCGGCGTTCCTGTGGCAGCAGGCCGACGACGCGCAGCGGGTCAAGTGGCGCAAGGCGGCGGCGGTGAACAGCCGGTCGGCGGTGTTCCGCGTGCTGGCCGGCATCGTGCTGATCGTCGGCGGCCTGCTCGGGTTCCTCTTCTTCCGCGGCCAGCTGCGGCACGTCGGCGAGGGTCTGCTCTTCGCCGTCGTCGCGGCCGCCGGGATCATGGTGATCGCGGCGCCGTTCGTCACCAAGCTCGCCCGCGACCTGTCCGCGGAACGCCGCGAGCGCATCCGGCAGGAGGAACGCGCCGAGCTCGCCGCGCACGTGCACGACTCGGTGCTGCAGACGCTGGCGCTGATCCAGCGCAACGCGTACGACGGCCGCGAGGTGCAGCGGCTGGCCCGTGCGCAGGAACGCGACCTGCGGGCGTGGCTGTACAAGCCGAAGAAGGACGAGGCGACGACGTTCGAGGCCGCGATCGAGGCGCAGGCCGCCGACGTCGAGGACCAGCACGGCGTGACGATCGACGTCGTGGTCGTCGGCGACTGCCCGCTCGACGAGCGGCTCGGCGCGCAGCTGCAGGCCGCGCGCGAGGCGATGGTCAACGCGGCGAGGCACTCCGGCGCGGCGGTGATCTCCGTGTACGTCGAGGTCGAGCCGGAGCAGGTCACCGTGTTCGTCCGCGACCGCGGCAAGGGCTTCGACCTCGACACCGTCTCGGCCGACCGGATGGGCGTGCGCGGGTCGATCGTCGGACGGATGGAACGCAACGGCGGCAAGGCGGTCATCCGCAGCGCGCCGGGCGACGGCACCGAGGTGCGCCTGGAGATGGCACGGGAAGGCAGTGACACATGACCGAGGACACCCGCCCGCGCGTGGTGATCGTCGACGACCACCGGATGTGGCGGTCCGGCGTGCGTGCGGAGCTCGGCGACACCGTCGACATCGTGGGCGAGGCGGGCGACGTCGACGAGGCGTGCGTCGTCATCGAGGCGCGCGAGCCCGACGTCGTGCTGCTCGACGTGCACATGCCGGGCGGCGGCGGGCGCGAGGTGCTCACCCGCGTGCTGCCGAACAGGCCGGACATCAAGTTCCTCGCCCTCTCCGTCTCGGACGCCGCCGAGGACGTGATCGCGGTGATCCGCGCCGGCGCCCGCGGCTACGTCACGAAGTCCATCTCGGGCACCGAGCTGACCGCGGCGATCCGCCGGGTGTCCGACGGCGACGCGGTGTTCTCGCCGCGGCTCGCGGGCTTCGTGCTCGACGCGTTCTCGTCCACCGACGTGCCCGCCATCGACCCCGAGCTGGACCGGCTGAGCCCGCGCGAGCGCGAGGTGATGCGGCTGATCGCGCGCGGCTACGCGTACAAGGAGGTCGCGAAGGAGCTGTTCATCTCGGTGAAGACCGTGGAGACGCACGTGTCGGCCGTGCTGCGCAAGCTCCAGCTCTCCAACCGCCACGAGCTGAGCCGCTGGGCCGCCGACCGCCGCCTGGTCTAGAGGCGCGCCGCACCGAGGGACTACACATGGCGCCGCTCGACTTCACATGGCGCCGCCGCACTTTACATGGCGCGAGTCAATGAGAACCGGTCTAATCCGGACAAGATTTCGCGCCGCGCCATGTGAAGTCGAGTCGCGCCGTGTGAAGTGGCTAGAGGCTGGCGGTGATCTCGGCGGTGGCCTCCGCGATCGCGGCCAGGGCCGCCTGCAGGTTCTGCACCGAGTTGGCGTACGAGAGCCGCAGGTAGCCCTCGCCGTACCGGCCGAACGACGTCCCGGCGAGGCACGCGACACCGGCGTCTGCGAGCAGCCGCTCCTCCAGCTCCTTCACGGGGACGCCGAGGCCGGTGACGTTCGGGAACGCGTAGAACGCGCCGCCCGGCGAGACGCAGGAGATGCCGGGGACGGCGTTCAGCGCGTCGACGACGACCGAACGCCGCCGGCGGAACTGCGCCACCATCTCGTCCACCGGCTCCCACGGGCCGGTGAGCGCGGCGATCGCCGCGTGCTGGCTGAACGCGGACGTGCACGACACCGAGTTGACGACCAGCCGGGTGATCGGCTCGACCAGCGCGGGCGGGAACACGCCGAAGCCCAGCCGCCATCCGGTCATCGCGAACGTCTTCGACCAGCCGTCGAGCAGGATCGTGCGGTCGGCCATGCCGTCGACGTCGAGGACGCTCGCGTGCGCGTCGTCGTACCTGATCGCCCAGTACACCTCGTCGGACAGGACGGTCAGGTCGTGCCGGATGGCGATCGCGGCGATCGCCTCGCAGTCGTCCTTCGTGAGCGCGCCGCCGCACGGGTTGTGCGGCGAGTTGAGGATCACCAGCTTGGTGCGGTCGGTGACGAGCGCCTCGAGCTCGGCCGGGTCGAGCCGGAACCCGTTCTCCTCGCGCAGCGGAGCGGGCACCGGTGTCGCGCCGACGAACGCCGCGATCGACTCGTACATCGGGAAGCCGGGGTCGGGGTAGACGACCTCGTCGCCCTCCTCGCACAGCGCGAGCATCGCATACCACATGATCGGCTTGGCGCCCGGCGTGATGACGACGCGGTCCGGGGACGTACGCAGCCGGCCGGACCGTTCGAGGAACGCGGCGACCGCCTCGCGTGCCGCGGGGATGCCGGGCGCGGGGACGTAGTGCGTCTCGCCGGCGTGCAGCGCCTCGGTGGCCGCGTCGGCGATGTGCGGCGGCGTCGCGAAGTCCGGCTCGCCGATCTCGAGATGGACGATCTTGCGGCCCGCCGCCTCCATCGCCTTCGCCCGCGCCAGCACCTCGAACGCCGACTCCGTGCCCAGCCGGCTCATCCGGTTCGCGAGCTCCATGCCCACGACCCTAGTGCGCGCCTCGTAGGGTGCAGGTGACCGACGAGAGGGAGCCGGATGCGGACGAGGAAGCTGTGGTCGGACGGGCCCGAGGTCGGCGCGGTCGGCCTGGGCTGCATGGGGATGACCTGGGCGTACGGCGAGGACGAGCGAAGCGAAGACCCCGGCGCCGTGATCGGGCGGGCGCTCGACCTGGGCGTCACGTTCGTCGACACCGCCGACATGTACGGCCCGTTCACCAACGAGGAGGTCGTCGGGCGCGCGATCGCCGGCCGCCGCGACGAGGTGGTGCTGGCGACCAAGGGCGGCAACGTCGTCCGCGAGGCCGACCCCGACGCCGACGCGGCGCAGCGGTTCGGCATCTTCCAGGACGGCACGCCCGAGCACCTGCGCGAGGCGATCGACGCGTCGCTGCGGCGGCTGGGCGTCGACCACGTCGACCTGTACTACCTGCACCGCGTCGACCCGAACGTGCCGATCGAGGACAGCGTCGGCGCGATGGCGGAGATGGTGGCGGCCGGCAAGGTGCGGGCGATCGGCCTGTCCGAGGTGGACGTGCCGACGCTGGAGCGGGCGCAGGCCGTCCACCCGGTCAGGGCGGTGCAGTCCGAGCTGTCGCTGTGGACGCGCGACCACCTGGCCGAGGTGCTGCCGTGGTGCGTCCGCAACGACGCCGCCTTCGTGCCGTTCGCGCCGCTCGGCCGCGGGTTCCTCACCGGGCGGTACGACGCCTCGCGGCCGGACCCGGGTGACTTCCGTGCGCAGCTGCCGAGGTTCCAGCGGGACGCGCTCGCCGCCAACACGGCCATCGTCGACCGGGTACGCGCGGTGGCCGACCGGCTCGGCGCCACACCTGGGCAGGTTGCCCTGGCCTGGACGCTGGCGCAGGGCGAGCACGTCGTGCCGATCCCCGGCACCCGCAGGGTGAGCCGGCTGGAGGAGAACGCCGCCGCCTCGGACGTCGAACTGTCCGCCGCCGACCTCGCCGAGCTTGACGCCCTGCCCGCGCCGGTGGGCGGCCGCTACTGACGGGGGGAGGGACGGCGCGTCTCAGCCTGTCCCCATCACGTAGAACGCCTCGGCCAGGCGGCCCTCGGGCAGGCCGTACGCCTCCGCGTTGGCGGTGAGCCAGCCGCGGATCATGCCCTCGAGGTCCTCGTGGTGGGCGATCTGGCTCTCGTGCGCGCGCAGCGCCGCGATCTTGCGGTCGAACGCTTCCGTGACGTCGACGGCCTGGTTGCTGCTGGTGTGGGCGGTGAGCCACGTCTCGGCGACGGTCCACGCCTCGTGGCCCTCGGCGAGCAGCTCGGGGAAGGCGAACGGGTTGCGCGCGTCCGGGTAGACGGCCGCGAGCGCGGCGGTACCGGCGGCGCGATGGTCGGGGTGGGAGGCGAAGATGCGCTCGTAGTTGATCTCCGGGCTGGGGATCACGACGCGCTGTGGGCGCACCTGCCTGATCACCCGCGCGATGTCACGGCGGACCTCGAGGGTCGGTTCGAGGTAGCCGTCCGGGTGCCCGAGGAAGTACAGCTCGCCGACGCCGACGGCCGCCGCCGCAGCGGTCTGCTCGCGGCGGCGCAGCGGCCCCATCTCCGCGCGCGGGAAGTCCGCGTCGAACCCGCCCGCGTCGCCGTCGGTCACCAGGCAGTAGGCCACCTTGACACCGGCGTCGACCCAGGTGGCGACCGTGCCGGCGACGCCGAAGTCGATGTCGTCGGGGTGCGCGGCCACCACCAGCGCCTGCTGTACGTCCTTCTCGCTCAACACGTACGCCATCCTAGGAAGCCGCGCCGGGAATCGGTTCGGGCGATGGTCCTAGGACCGCGTCTCATCCCTGGCGTGGGTAGGTGAGTTTGCCTTTGGCGCCCTTGGCGGGTGCGACGGGGACGACGTTGCCGCCCTGGATCTGGACGAGCAGCGGCGGCGGCTGGGTGTTGTCGTGGAAGTGCGGGCCGGAGGGGTCGAACCTGATCGGCCCGTAGAACGTGGTGATGTCGGTCTTGGCGATGAGGTCGTTGAGTTTGACGCGGTCGCTCTGCTCGAGGCCGGGGCCCTTGCCGAGCTTCTGCAGGGCCTTCTGCAGCACCAGCCCGGAGACCGCGCAGCCGGCGCCGGTGTAGTCGGGTGCGACCTTGTACTTCGCGCGGTAGGCCTTGTCGAACTCCTGCGCCGAGCCGAACACGTCGTCGCGGTACGGGAAGTCCGGTGTCCAGTCGACGAGACCGAGCACGCCGTCGGCCTGCGCGTGCAGGGCCTGCACGAACGCGGGCTCGGTGACGCCGTAGTGCATGATGATCGCCTTCGGCGCGAACCCCACCGACTTGGCCGTCTTCACCGTGTTGATCAGGATCGTGTCGTGGCCGCCGACGGCGAGGATGTCCGGTTTCTTCGACGCGATCCCGGAGATGATCGGCGACAGGTCCGCCGTCGGCGGGAACAGCGAGTTGTGCGTGATGGTCAGCCCGGCGTCCTTCGCGCCCTTCGCGAAACCGGCAGCGGCGTCCTTGGAGAACGGCTCGTTCGCGCCGATGATCGCGGCCGTCGTCGGCTTCGGCGACGCGGAGTCGACGATGAACTTCAACGCCTGGTCCGCGGTCAGGTCCACCGACGGGATGATGCCGTAGGTGAACTGCGGATGCGGGCTCCAGTTCCCCGGCGACTCCGCCGACCCGGCCAGGCACGGCACCTGGTACTTCGCGCAGATCGGGTTCATCGCCAGCTGCACACCGCTGGTGTACGACCCGAACATCGCGTCGACCTTCTTGTCGGTGATCAACCGGCTCGCCGCGTCCGCCGCCACCGACGGCTGGCTCTGGCAGTCCTCCACCACCACCTTCACCTTGTACGACTTCCCGCCGATCTTCACCCCACCGGCCTTGTTCACCACGGACGCCCAGAAGTCGTAGCCACGCCTGGCCAACTGCCCACCCGCGGAGTCCGCGCCCGACAACTCCAACACCGCACCCACGGTGAACGTGTCGCCGCCGCCCCCGCCACCGCCGCACGCCGACAACAGCGTCGGCCCGACGACCGCCGCGCCCGCCGCACCGCCCAAGTAGCCGAGCAGCTTCCTCCGTGTGATCGTCCCAGCCATGGCCATCTCCGTTTCGCTCATGTGGCCGCTCCCAGGTACAGCTCCATCAGCTGCCGGTCACTTTCGATATCGGTCGGCGTGCCGGAGAACCTGTTCTCTCCGGCGGCGAGTATGTGGACGCGGTCGGCGACGCGCATCGCCTCGCGCAGGTTCTGCTCCACCATCAGCACCGCGACGCCGCGTTCGGCGAGCGCCGCCGCGCGGCCGAGTGCCTCGCCCGCGAGCCTGGGCGACAACCCGGCCGACGGCTCGTCGAACAGCACCACCCGCGGCCGGACGACCAACGCCCGCGCGATCGCGAGCATCATCTGCTCGCCGCCGGACAGGTTGCCCGCCTGCACCGACAGCCGCTCCCGCAGCCGCGGGTAGTCCTCGAGCACCGCGTCGATCCGCTCCCTGCGGTCGTCCCGCGACGGCACCGAGTACGCGCCGATCCGCAGGTTCTCGCGCACGGTGAGCTGCGGGAAGACGCCGCCGCCCTGCGGCATCAGCGCGAGGCCGTGCCGGAGGATCCGGTGCGACGGCAGGCCCGTGACGTCGGCGTCGTCGAGGCGGACGCTGCCGCTCCACACGCCCACGACACCCGCGATCGCCTTGAGCAACGTGCTCTTGCCGCACCCGTTCGGCCCGAACACGCAGGTGACCTCGCCGCCCGTTGCGGACAGCGTCACACCGTGCAGGATCTCCACCCGGGAGTACCCGGTCACGACGTCCCGGACGGTCAGCTCGGTCATTCCGCCGGCACCCCCAGGTACGCCTCCATCACCTGCGGGTCGGACGCGATCTCGGCGAACGTGCCGTCGGCGACGACCCGTCCCGCGTCCATCACCAGCACCCGCCGGCACACGGTCCGCACCAGCTCCATGTCGTGCTCGATCACCAGGAACGTCGTGCCCTGCTCCCGCAGCCGCTGCACCGCGTCGAGGATCACCGCCCGCAGGTTCGGGTGCACGCCCGCGGTCACCTCGTCCAGCAGCACCAGCGACGGGTCACGCATCAGCACGCGCCCGAACTCCAGCAGCCGCTGCTGCCCGCCCGACAACGACCCGGCCGGCGTCCCGGCGACGTGCCCGAGCGTGAGCAGCTCGAGCACCTCGTCCGCCCGCCCCGGCACCGCCTTCCAGTCCCCGTGGGTCGCGGCGGCGTACAGGTTCTCCCGCACCGTCATGTTCACGAACAGTGCCGGGATCTGGAACGTCCGGCCCACACCGGCACGCGCGACCCGGTGGGCCTTCCACCCGGTGATGTCGCGGCCCTCGTGCCGGATTCGCCCCCCGTGCGGCGGCAACGCCCCGGTGAGCAGGTTGAACAACGTGCTCTTCCCGCTGCCGTTCGGGCCGATGATGCCGAGCACGTCCTGCCGCGCCACGTCGAACGAGACGCCGTCGACCGCGACGATCCCCCCGAACCGCCGGCGCAGCTCGGTGACCTCGAGCACCGGGCTGGCCTGCCCGGTGCCCGTCATGAGTCACGGTCCTTGCGGCGCAACAGCTGCCGGACCAGACGCAGCCGCCGGGTCCACGGCACCAGGCCCACGATCCCGTCCGGCAGGAACAGCACCACCAGCGCGACCAGCGCGCCGACCATCGCGATGTAACCGGTCTGGTTGCCGAACGACGCGAGGAACTGCCGGCCCGCCAGGTACAGCACCGCCGCGCCGAGCACCGGGCCCCACGCGTGCCCGAGCCCGCCGATCAACGTCATCACCACCATCTGGTCGGTGATGTCACCGGCGAGCACGCTCGGCGGGTTGATGAACGTGATCCAGTACGCGTTGATCCCGCCGAACACCGCGGGGATCACCGCGCTCAACGTGAACGCCTGGATCTTCACCGCCGTCGCGTTGATCCCGGCGGCCGCCGCCGCGCGCTCGTCGTCGCGGACCGCCTTCACGCGGAACCCGAACCGGGACCGCTCCAACAGCAGATACACCACGGCGTACGCGAGCACCGCTGTGACGAGCATGGCGTAGTAGAAGAAACTCGTGCTCGCGTTGATCGGCAGCTGCAGCCCCGACGTCCCGCCGGTGAACCCGAGCGCCGCGACGACCTGTTGGATCGCCTCCGCCAACGCCCACGTCGCTATCGCGAAATACGCGCCCCGCAGCCGCAGCGCCGGCCACCCCACGACGACCGCCAGCAGGCCCGCGATCACCGCGCCGACCGGCAGTGTCAGCAAGAAGTTCCAGTGCCTCGCCGGCTGCATCAGCAACGCCGTCGTGTACGCGCCGATGCCGAAGAACGCGACCTGGCCGAAGCTGATGTACCCCGCGTAGCCGCCGATCACGTTCCACGACAGCGCGAGGCCGGCCCACATCGCGACACCCGTGAGCAGCCGCGTCCAGTAGTCACCGGCCCATACCGGAACGCTCACCAGCGCGACCAGGATCACCAGCACCACCACGGCCTGGCGCCAGGTGTGCGGTGCGAACGTACGGGATCTGATCACACGGCGCCCCTGCGGAGGATGCCCCGCGGCGACACCACGAGGACGGCGAACAACACCGCGAACACCACGGCCAGGGTGTAGTCAGCGCTCACGTACACGGTCACCAGCGACTGCAACAGCCCCAGCACCAGCCCCGCCACAAGCGCGCCACTGCCCGACCCCAGCCCCGCCAGCACCACCACGAAGAACGCCAACAGCGTGTACTGCGGCCCGTC
>JAFMQP010000123.1 GCA_017354575.1 Acidothermales bacterium
ACTGGGGTGCGATCGGTGACCGCTACGGTCTCGACCTCACCGTCGTCAATCGGCTCGTCGACCCGACCTGGCGGTTCATGACGCTCGACTGGGACGGCAGGATCCGGATGGACTGCTCGTCGCCGTACGCCATGGCGTCGCTCATCGAGCAGCGCGACCGCTACGACATCGCGACCGGCAACGACGCGGACGCCGACCGGCACGGCATCGTCACCGGCGACGCAGGGCTGCTGAACCCGAACCACTTCCTCGCGGTCGCGATCGACTACCTGTACAGCACCCGCGGCGAGTGGCCGGGCGGCGCGGCCGTGGGCAAGACGCTGGTGTCGTCCGCCATGATCGACCGGGTCGCGGCGGACCTCGGGCGGAAGCTGGTCGAGGTGCCGGTGGGCTTCAAGTGGTTCGTGCCCGGTCTCCTCGACGGGTCGGTGGCGTTCGGCGGCGAGGAGAGCGCGGGCGCGTCGTTCCTGCGCCGCGACGGCGGCGTGTGGACCACCGACAAGGACGGCATCCTGCTGTGCCTGCTCGCAAGTGAGCTGGCCGCCGTCACGGGCAAGACGCCGAGCGTGCGGTACCGCGAGCTGACCGGCCGCTTCGGGGACCCGGCGTACGCGCGTGTCGACGCCGCCGCGACGCGGGAGGAGAAGGCGGTGCTGGCGAAGCTCAGCCCCGAGCAGGTGACCGCCACCGAGCTCGCCGGCGAGCCGATCACCGCGAAACTGACCCGGGCGCCGGGCAACGACGCGCCCGTCGGCGGCCTCAAGGTGCTCACCGAGCACGCCTGGTTCGCCGCCCGCCCGTCGGGCACGGAGGACGTCTACAAGATCTACGCCGAGTCGTTCCGCGGCCCCGAGCACCTCGCCCGGGTGCAGGAGGAGGCGCGCGCCGTCGTGTCCGACGCCCTCTCCGGCTGACCTGACAGTCCGCTGCTCGCTGGTTACAGCCCGGACAGGCGGTCGGCGATACCGCTCGTGTCGGTCTGCTGAGCCTGGATGTGCACGGTGCCGCCGTACGACTCTGCGAACCGGTCGGCGACTTCCTTGTGGTTCAAAGCCCAGACACCTTCGGGCGTCGGCGGGAGGATGTCCTCCCACAGCGACAGGCACGCGCCCCGGAACTGGCCGAATCCCTCGGGACGCGCGTAGAGGAAGACGTTGAGGTGCGCGTCGGTGTCGCCCCACCGCGCGACGTGCACGCGCGCGACGCCGTCGAGTGAGGCGATCGCGCGTTCCAGGTGCACGACCATCGTGCCCATCGCGGCCGCCTGCGCGTCGTCGAGCTGCCCGAGGTCTAGATGCTCCCTCGGCTGGAGCAGCACGGCGACGGGCAGCCCGGACGGCTGGGAGTCCGTGGCGAGGATCCACTCGTCGTCGGACCAGATGACGCCGTCGTCGGGATACTGACAGCGTGGGCACTCCGCTGGTCCGTCCTCGCCGCGACGCGGCGGCTCGGGCACGAGCGGTTCGATGAGCGGCTTGACGTAGAACTCGCCCTCGTACGGGAACTGCGGCATCGCGACGTACATCGGGATCGGCAGCCGTCCGTCGCTGTCCGCGATGAACCGCGCACGCTTGTAGATCTCTTCTGGGGTCTCCGGCATCGGCGCCAACCTCGACACTCGTGGTGGATGACTGCCCGAGAGTCTACGAGACGGCGTGACCACCCCACGAGCCCGAACGTTTACGGCATTGTTTGCCGGTGTGCTCGCCCCGAACGACCTGAATGCGCACGCAACCGGACACCCACCCACACCGTCGGAAGAGCACCTACGCCGTCTACCTACGGTGCAGAAGGCCCGGTCTCGGTCGACAAAGGCAAGGAAGTGGCACATGGCACGCGAAGAAGGCCATCGCAACAATCGGCGGGAGAGCAACAGAGAGACGCACCAGAAGGGCAACGAGCGCCGCAACCGCGACAAGGGTGGCGAGAAGGGCGACGCGCGCCGCAGGGGCAACCAGAACAGGCGCCAAGACCGCGGTGGCCGCGGCCGAATCTGACAGTCGACGGGTTCTCGAGGGACGAGCCATGCCGAAAGAGCACAACAAGAACAAGCGAAAGAGCACCAAGGGCAAGCACCAGAAGGGCAACGAGCGCCGCAACCGCGACAAGGGCGGGGAGAAGGGCGACAAGCGTCGCAGGGGCAACCCGAACAAGCGCAATGAAAAGGGTGGCCTCTGAGGATCGTGGTGGCGTGTGGCCCGGGGGGCCACACGTCACCGCCCGCCCGTGATCCTCGCGAACGCGTCCTCGGCCGTCCGCACCCGGACGAGTCCCGGCATCTTGGCGAATGCGGCCCGCTGCCGGCGGGTGTACGCCTGGATCGTCGCGACCACGCGGTCGCGAACGGCGCCGAGCTCGGCATCGGTCAGCGCACCGACGCGTTTGCCGTGTTCGTGCGCGACCTCGAAGAACTCCCGGTACCCGTGCGTCCGCAACACCTGGTTCCCACTGTGCCGGCCGCGTCGGCGCATCTCCGTGTCGAGGTCGTACCGGTCCGCGAGGTCCTGCACCTCGTCGTGGAGCCCCGCCGCGAGCTGATGCCCGAACGTCTCGGCGACGCGTGCGTCGAGCTGTCGCGCGGGGCGGTCCAGGCCCAGCACCACGGTGCGGGTGTCGTCGTCGGAACGTCGCGCATCCTGTCCCTGGCCGGCCATCACCCGCGCGAGGGCGTTGATGACACCGTCGTAGTTGTTCGGGTGCACCCGTCCCGCTGCGGTGCGGTCGAGACGACGCAGCATGGCGTACGCGTCGTCGGCCATGCTGTGGGGGAAGTCCTTGCGCAGAGACGCCCGTGCGGCGCCGACGGCGTCCACCTCCCAGCCCTCGAGCAGCGACTTGACGTAGACCGCGGTGCCGCCGACGACGAGCGGCAGCGCGGCGTTCTGGAAACACCATTCGATGTGGCCGCGCGCCTGACGCACGTACTCGTCGAGCTCGAACTTCCGCACCGGTTCGGCGACGTCGATCATCTCGTGCCGGACGCCACGACGCTGTTCCGGCATCGTCTTGCTCGTACCGATGTCCATGTGCGTGTACACCTGGCGGGAGTCCGCGGAGACGACCACGGGCTCGACGCCCAGCTCCCGCGACACGCGTTCGGCGAGGTCGAGCGAGAGTGCGGTCTTGCCCGACGACGTAGGCCCGTACAGCGCCACCAGGGTGCGCGACGACGGGCGAGCTCTCGCCACCGTTCTTCCTCCAGGGTGTGGACGACTGCACCCTACCCACCGGGAGCGCCACTATCATGAGGCGAGACGCGAGGAGCCGGAGGCGAGGATGAGCGAGCACGAGTCGGAAACCCCTGAGTACCGGCTCGCACAGGTGGAGGCGAACTACGCCTTCGAGGGCATCTCTCTCACGCCCGACGAGCGCCGGCTCCTCCTGCGCCTCTTCCGAGGCGAGATCACGCGCGAACAGTACGACGCGGAGGTCGAGCGTACGACCTTCGGCGACGCGACCGGCGACGGCCGCGCCGACGGTGCATAGGCCAGACGACGCCTGGCACTCCTACTTCGAGCCGGGTACCGAGGTCCTGCGGAACGTACACGGCATCCGCGACCAGTGGACCCTCGCCACCTACGAGCGGAGGCAGTCCGCTGCCGCGTTCGACGAGCTACGTCGCCGGGAGCCACCGCAACGGTTCGATCTGGGCTACCTGCAGTCCTGCCATCGCGAGCTGCTCGGCTCCGTCTACCCGTGGGCGGGTCGGCTTCGGTACGTCAACATCGTCAACCCGACCGACCCGGCCGGGGCGTTCCTGGATCACCGGCTCATCGGCACGGTGTTCCGGAATCTCACGCATCAACTGCAACGGGAGCGGGAGCTCCGGTCCTGTACCGACCCACGTCAATGGGCCGACCGGGCCGGCTACTACTGGGCTCAGGTGAACAACTGCCACCCTTTCCGCGAGGGCAACGGTCGGTCCACGCGGCTTTTCATCGCCCAGCTGGCGCGGGCCGGCGGTCACGACCTCGACTGGAGCAGGATCGATCGCGAGTTCGGTCACGAGGCCGTCGACGAGGCGTCCCGGGCCGGTCGCGTCGGCCAGTACGAGCCCATGCGGACGTTGCTCCAGTACGCCGCCACCGGAGGCCGCGACCGGAGCACGTCACCCCGTGCGCACCTCGAGTTCCTCGACCGCCAGCTCCGGCAGGAGCTGTACTCGCAGACCGCGATCCACGTCGGCCAGGCGCGCCCGCGCGAGGCGCGGTACCTCGACCAGGCACGGCGGTCCGCGACGCGCGCGCTCGCCGTCCTACCGGGCCGGTACCCCTCGCGAGGACGGCAGCCGAACCCGCCGGAGACCAGGCCCGAGCGCAGCGCGCGAAGAACGGCGGCGCAGCGGATGAGCCACGACCGTAACCGGGACCCGCGTGACTCCCCGCAGCAGTACCGGGGTCGCGGCTACAACCGCTGACCGTCGGGTGCCGGCTCGTCGGCCGCGGTGTCGGGGACGAACCCCGGGTTCGTCGGCTGCGGTGGGCGCGGCAGCTCGTGCCTGCCCGCGCGGCAGCGCTCGAGGAAGCTGGTGGACAGTCGCTCCCGGGTGGGCCAGAGCCAGCGGTCGTGCCAGTACAGTGCGGCGTCGCTGACGCCCTTCGCGTTCGCCTCGTCGGTCAGGGCGGCGAGCCAGGATGCGTGCAGTGCGGCCAGTTCCTCGGCGACGTTCAGGTGCGCGGGCCAGCACGGCGGCACCGGGTCGATGGAGTGCCCGGCGACACTGTACGTCGCCTGCATCCAGTCGACCCAGCCGATGAGCTCCGCCCACTCCTGTCTCGTCGCGCGTGCTGTCCACGACCGAAGTGACGCGGGATCCGGCTCGTCGTCCTCGTCCTTGTCCTCGTCCTCGGACTGCGCCGCGAGCGCGTCCACGCGCGTGACGAGCTCGGCGAGCTGGTCGCCCATCGCGTCGTAACGCGCGTCCGCGTGCGTCTTCACCGCGGTCATCAGACTGGCCAGCTCGGCCAGCGTCGCCTCGTCGTCGTCGACGTCGCCCGCCGCCGGCTCGTCCGGCTCATCCGGTGCGGACGGGGTGCGCCGTGTCTCGGCGGCGGCGGCGACCGCGCGCTGGCTGACGTTGGAACGCCACGGCCGGGAGGGTCGCTCGGTGGCGGCCGTCTCGTCCGGCCGCATCGTCGTCTCGTTCTCGAGCGTCATGCGCTACTTGGCCAACCATTCCTTGAGCGAACCGCTCGACGGAGGCGAGACCGGTTGGTAGGTCTGCGGCGGCGTGTTCAACTGCTGGTACGTCTCGCCCGGCTGCAACACGTGCTGCTCGGCATCCGAACGCCGGGCGAAGATCCGTTCGGACTCGGCGACGATGCGCACGTCGGGCGTGCGGAAGTAGTACTCGGCCGTCAGCATCAACGGCCGGACGCCGGCGAGCATCGCGACCATCCGGCCCTCCGGCAGCGCCGCCAGGTCGGAGACCTGGAGGATCGCCTTCGGCCTGGTGCTGTCCTGCCAGCCGGACCGCATGAACAGGCTCTGCGCATCGCTGTTCGCGGTGCGGGTGGGCGCCTCCCACTCGCCGACGGTGTCGGACACGAGCTTGAGGAACTCCGCCTCGCCGCTGCCGCCGCCGTAGATCTTGCACGTCGCGGCGTCCCAGAGCACCTTCATGCCCTCCTGGCCCCACAGCTGGACGCCCTGCGACCACGACTGCAGGAACGTCATCAGCACGATGCCGCGGGACCGGTAGTGGCTGTACATCTCCGGCAGCTGACGCCAGCGGCAGACGTTCGCCACCTCGTCGAGCACCGCCATCATCGGCGGGTTGATGCGGCCGTCCGACAGGCCGGTGGCGTAGTCCTCGGCGATCCGCATGACGCGCGCGGTGAGCGCGGTGGTCAACTGCGACGCGGATCCCTTGCCCTTGCGGGAGATGAGGTACAGGGTGTCGCGTGACCGGACGAACTGCTCCGGCGTGAACTCCTTGCGGCCGTTCCCCGCCGTGATCCAGCGCACCACGCGGTCGTCGAGCAGCCAGTCGACGTAGAGCTCCGCGCTGGCGTAGATGCTGTCGCGCGTCTTGTCCGGCAGCCGGCGGGTGGCCGCGAGCGCCGTGCTCAGCAGGCTGTCGCTCGCCGCGTACTGCGCGAAGATGTCCTCCATCGTGGTGTCGCGCGGATCGGCGAGCCACAGGTAGACGTCGGTGATCGGGCGCCCGGAGACCGCGGCGGCGAAGAAGGCCAGCGCGAGCAGCTTGCGCCCCTTCGGCTCGAAGAACGAGTCCTCCTGCGCTTTCTGCTTGTCCTCGATCTTCGCCTCGGCGAGCACCTCGGCGAGTTCCTCGGCCTCGGTGAGGCTGCGCAGGTTGCGCAGCGGGTTCCACCACCAGGTGGGTTCCTCGCCGGCGATGTCCTGCGGATCGAACACCCACGTGTCGCCCATCTGACTGCGCGGCAGCCGGGTCTTCACCATCACCTCGGGCTTGTTCGACGTCGAGACGACGGCGCCAGGCGCACGCAGGATCGCGGGCACGACGCGGGAGGTCGTCTTGCCCCGCCCGATGCCCCAGATGTCGAGGTGCAGGTGTTCCCAGGGCGCGTACACGAGCTGCCGGGACCGGGTGCTGCGTCCGCACATCACGCCCGGATCGGGGCTCTGCACGGAAACCCGGGTCGCGAACTGCGACGCCGCGTTCTCGACGGCGCGCTCGTCGCGGCGGGTCCCCATCCGCCGCGCGGCCTGGTTCCAGTCACTGCGGTCGACCGTCTTCCCCCGTCGGCCGAGGGCGAGAGTGGCGAGCGTGACCAGCAACGCGACGACCGCCAGCTCGATGACGACCACGATGGTGGCGGTGCTCGTCCACTGCAGCTGGCCCGTCGCCAGCTCGAGCACGGCGCCGAACGGGTTGCGGAAATGCCAGGGCTTGCCGCCCCACCAGTCGGACACGCTCATCGCGAGGTCGACGGCCAGGAAGATGGACATCGCGGTGCCGACGATGATGAGGACGATCACCGGCCCGATGTCGCGCGGCGTAGCGTCCCTGTTCCGAGACATCCGGACTCCCTTCAGTCGTTGCGCGACGACTGAAACCCCACCTGAACGCGTTCATGTCGTACGGTACTCGGTTGAGAGGACCGCGTGGGCCGTCGACTGACTGCGGGAGGCACCCGATGCCGGAGGAGAAACAGCCGCGCAACGCGCGAGACACTCGCGGCGCACGCAGCTGGACGCGCGGTGCTCGGCGGACGCTCCAGAGCCCGGACAACCGGAACCTACCCGTGCAGACGCCTCGGGCCCGGGACGCGTCGTCCCGCCAGCTCACCCCGCAGCCGCAGGGCGCGCGCTCCGCGCCGCAGCCGACCCGTGAGCGGGAGGACCAGCAGGTCAAGCAGAACCGCCAGGCGGGCTTGTCACGCGAGCGCGAGGCCGTCGCCGTCGACCAGCTTCCCCAGGCCGTGCGGGAGCAGTTGACCCGTGGCTCCGAGAACGGCCGCACGCCGACCGGACGGCACCGGCAGGCCGAACGCAACATGCTGGCGCGCCAGTACCGCGCCTCGGACGTCACCAACCTGGACAACCGGCTCGCCCATCTGCAGGTGCGCACAGGGACGAACGCACCCGACCGGTCGGAGGCGGCGCAGTCGGAACGCGGCGCGCTCGCCACCAAGGTCAGGGCGGCACGCGACCAGATGCGTACGGGCCGCTCCGGCGCCGCGTCGGCACGCGACATGAGCCCCGACGGCCGGGCGCACACGCGCGACGCCCGCGGCCCACGCGACAGCCGCGGTCCGGGCGACCGGTCCGACGGACGCGACCGCAGTCGCGGCGACCGCGCCAAGAGCTCGCCGTCGCTCGGCAGGGGGTGACGGTCATGGCCACCGACCCGGCCGAGAAGCTCCGGGCGCTCCGTCGCCAGCTCGCCGTCACCGCGGCGCTCGGACACACCCTGGGCCACGCGACGGACCTCGAGGTCGTCAAGGCCGAGCAGGTGCACGACGACGTCGACGAGCAGCTCGACCCCTCGCCGAAGCGGATGACACTCGAACTCACCCGCGACGACGACGGCCGCTCGCTCTGAAACGCGTTGCGCCGTTCAGTACACCGTGACGTGCACGTGGTCGTAGTGGCAGACGGTCACCTGTGACGGATCCGGGCAGCCGTTCACGGTGTACGGACGCCAGTGCTCCGGCTCCTTGTAGGACGTCCAGATCCGGCCCTGCCAGATGACGTACTTGACGCCGAGCACCTTCTGGTTCGCCACCAGCCAGTTCGCCATCGCCCATCCGGCGTCGATGTTCTTCGGCGTGTTCGCCGGCGTGAACATCAGGTCGCACGCGTGACCGCTCGGATGGTCGGGGAACTGGTCGGCAGGTCGCCAACAGCCGATGGACGCGGGCTTCGACGGCGCGTGCTGTAGGGCGTCCAGCAACGCCTTCATCCGCGGCGTGATCTTCCCGCTCGTCGTCGGGTCGTCGACGGTCGCGGTCTCCGCCGGCCAGTCCAGCTTGAGGTCCTTCGGGTTCGCGCCCTTGGTGCCCTTGCTCGTGTCCCCGCCGTTGATGAGGACGCCGCCGCTCCCGTCGCACTGGCCGTCGCCGCCACCGCCCGGCACGACGACGACCTTGCCGGTCGCGTACTCCCACGCGTACTTGAGCACGTCGTTGCCGTACGAGTGCAGATGGTTGTACGCGTACAACGCGTTCCACACGCCCTGCGGGCCGTTCTTCGCACCCGACGCGACGAGGTAGTTCGCCGTGCCGAACGCGGCGTCGGCGATGTCGTACACGTTCTTCGTGCCGTCGCCGTTGCCGTCGACGCCGTACGTGTCCCACGTCCCCTGCAGGAACTGCATCGGGCCCATCGCGCCCGCCGAGTTCTGTCCGGAGTGCACGCCCGGCTCGTTGCTCTGGCCGTTGCTCGTCTCGTCGAAGCCGATGCCGGCGATGAGCTCCCACGGCAGCCCGTACTTCTTGCCGGCGTCCTTGTACGCCTGCAGGTAGTCCGACGGGATCGGGCCCGCGTCCTTGTTCTGCTCACCGGGACCGTCCGGCTTCGGCAGCTGGAACCCGGCCGGATCCTCGCCGTTGTCATTGCCGGCGCCGTTGCCGTTGTCGTTGCCGGTGAGCTGGTCCTGGGCCTGGCCGCTGTCGTTGGGCGCCGCGGTACCGGGCTCGCGTGCCGCCTGGACGTACGGCACCGGGTCGATCGGGTGACCGCCGTTGAACCGCCCGCCGGGCCAGTACTCGAAGCGCAGGTGCGGCCCGGTGACGTTGCCGTTGGCGCCGATCTTCGCGATCACCTGTCCGGCCTTGACGTGCTCGCCTTTCTGCACCAGCCGGCCGTCGGGGAACATGCGGCCGTACACG
>JAFMQP010000124.1 GCA_017354575.1 Acidothermales bacterium
GCCGTCCGGACCGATCACCGTCGTGTGCAGCGACTGGTACATGTTGAACTTCGGCATCGCGATGAAGTCCTTGAACCGGCCCGGCACGGGGTTCCACCTGGCATGGACCGCGCCCAGCACGGCGTAGCAGTCGCGCACGGTCTCGACGAGCACGCGGGTGCCGACGAGGTCGTAGATGTCGGCGAAGTCGCGGCCGCGGACGATCATCTTCTGGTAGATCGAGTAGTAGTGCTTCGGCCGGCCGGTGACGGTCGCGCGGATCTTCGCCGCCCGCAGGTCGTCCTGGATCTGGTCGATCACCTTCGCCAGGTACTCGTCACGCCGCGGCGCACGCTCGCCGACCAGGCGGACGATCTCGTCGTACCGCTTCGGGTAGAGGGTGGCGAAGGAGAGGTCTTCCAGCTCCCACTTGATCGTGTTCATGCCCAGCCGGTGGGCCAGCGGCGCGTAGATCTCCAGCGTCTGCTTGGCCGTGCGGTGCTGCTTGTGCAGCGGCATGTACCCGAGGGTGCGCATGTTGTGCAGCCGGTCGGCCAGCTTGATGATCAGCACACGCGGGTCGCGCGCCATGGCGATGATCATCTTCCGCAGCGTCTCGGCCTCGGCCGCGGCCTGCCCGTACTTCACCTTGTCCAGCTTGGTGACGCCGTCGACGAGCGCCGACACCTCCTCGCCGAAGTCCTTGGTGAGCTGCTCGAGACTGTAGTCGGTGTCCTCGACGGTGTCGTGCAGCAGTGCGGCGACCAGCGTCGGCGTGGTCATGCCCAGCTCGGCGAGGATGGTGGTGACGGCCAGCGGGTGCGTGATGTACGGGTCGCCGCTCTTCCGCTTCTGGTGCCGGTGGTGGTACGCGGCCGTCTCGTACGCACGTTCGAGCGTGCGGGTGTCGGCGTTGCGGTGGTTCGCCCGGACGGTGCGGATGAGCGGCTCGAGCACCGGGTTGCTGGTGCCGCCGCGCTGCACCGCGAGCCGGGCCAGCCGGCGCAGCGTGGAGCGCTGGTGCACCGGCGCCTCGGGATGGACGGGTTCCGGTTCGGAGACGCGGACGTGAGCGGTACCGGACGCCTCGTCGGGTGCGGTGCCGTTGCCGGGCGCGCCGTCGGGCTCGCGGCCGTTGGGCGAGGCCTCATCGGGCACGACCTCGCGCGTGGTCGCCTCCGGGCGTGGCGCCCGCTCACCTGTCGTCGTCACCGCTCCCGGGGCAGCAGCGGTCGCCGGCGCGTCTACCGCGCCGCCCTGGGGTACGCCGTCATCGGTCACGCAACCCCCAATCCGACTTCTGAGGCAGGACGCCAGTCTACTGACGTTCCCGCGAGGAGCGAGAACGCCCTGCACAGCCGGGCCGTGTCGCCCGGATTCAGGCGGTCAGCAGCGCCCGGAACGGCACCTCACCGAGTCGCGACCGGCCCGCGAGGAAGGACAGCTCGAGCAGGCAGCCGACACCGACGAGGTCGCCGCCGACGCGGCGGACCAGGTCGACGGCCGCCCGCGCGGTGCCGCCGGTGGCGAGCACGTCGTCCAGCACCAGCACCCGCTCCCCCGGCGCGATCGCGTCGCCGTGCATCTCGACGGTCGACTCGCCGTACTCGAGCGCGTACGACTCCGCGATCGTGGCCCGCGGCAGCTTCCCCTGCTTGCGGGCGGGCACGAACCCCGCGTCCAGCCGGTACGCGACGGGCGCGGCCAGGATGAAGCCCCTCGCCTCGATGCCCACGACCTTGTCGATGCGGTCGGCGGCGTACCAGCCGGCGAGGGTGTCGACCACCGCGGCGAACGCCGCCGGGTCGGCGAGCACCGGCGTGATGTCCTTGAACACGACGCCGGGCTCCGGGTAGTCCGGCACGTCCCGGATGGCGGCCGCGACGCGCGCCTCCACCGCCTCGCGCGCTCCCGCGCTCACCGCTTCTTCCGGCCCTTGGACTTGCCGCGCTTGCTGCTGCGTTGTGGCTGCGGCCGCTGGCCGCCGCGGCGGGAGACGTTGCGCGACGAGGTCGAGGACGAGCGGTCACCGGAGCCGGAGCGGCCCGCCTGCACCGAGACCTTCGCCGGCTTCGCCGCGCCGCTGCCCGCCGTCTCCTCCGCCGGCTCCCCCTCGGCCGTGTCGCCCGCGTCGGCGTCCTCGTCCGCGGTGTCCCCGCTCTTCGCGGCGGCGCCCGCCTTCGCCTTGCCCGAGCGCTTCGCCGCCTTCTCGCTCTTGCCCTGGGCGGCCTCGCGCGCCTCGACCCGCTTGCGCAGCGCGGCCGCGCGGGGCTCGCGCTCCTTCAGCATGGCCAGGATCGGCGTCGCGATGAAGATCGACGAGTAGGTGCCGGTCGCCATGCCGACCAGCAGGGCGAGCGCGAGGTCCTGCAGCGTGCCCGCGCCGAGCACCGACGAGGCGACGATGAGGATCGCCGCGACGGGCAGCAGTGCCACGACCGAGGTGTTGATCGAGCGCGCAAGCGTCTGGTTGACGGCGAGATTCGCGGCCCGGCTGTACGTCGTCCGGTTGCCGCCGAGGATGCCCGCGGTGTTCTCCCTGACCTTGTCGAAGACGACGACCGTGTCGTACAGGGAGTACCCGAGGATGGTGAGGAAGCCGATCACCGTCGCGGGCGTCACCTCGAAGCCGACGAGCGAGTAGACGCCCGCCGTGATGACGAGGTCGTGCACCAGCGCGATCATCGACGACGCGGCCATCTTCCAGTCGAAGACGACCCACAAGAACAGCACACACGCCGCCAGGAAGATCAGCAGGCCGATGCCGGCCTTCTGCGACACCTGCAGTCCCCACGAGGGCCCGATCTGCTCCTGGCTCACCTTGTCGGCCGGGATGCCGGTCTGCTTGCTGATCGCCTCCTGGACGCCGGTGACCTGGCGGCTCGACAGCGACGGCGTCTGAATCCGCCACTTGCCGCCGCTGACGCTCTGCACGACGACGTCGTCGGAGCTGCCGTGCGGTATCGCGCCGGCGACCGCGTCCTGCAGCTGCGACTCGGTGGCGCGCGGCGCGCTGAACTGGAACACCGAGCCGCCGCTGAACTCCACGCCGAAGTGCAGGCCGCGGACCGACAGCGACAGGATGCTCACCACGATGAGCACGAGTGAGACGAGGAACCACCGGCGCCGCCTGCCGATGAAGTCGTAGCCGACCTCGCCACTGTGCAGGCGCGCGCTGAACGTTCCGAGCCGGGACATCAGCTGGTGCTCCTCACCGCGGTACGGGACACGGCACGGGTGACGTTGCTCGCGCCCAGCCGGCCCGGGTCGAGCCCGGACAGCACGTGGCCGCCGCCGAAGAAGCTGGTCCGCACGAGCAGCGTCATCATCGGCTTGGTGAACAAGAACACGACCACGATGTCGATGAGCGTGGTCAGGCCGAGCGTGAACGCGAACCCCTTCACCTGGTCGACGGAGACCAGGTACAGGACGAGCGCGGCGAGGAAGCTCACCGTGTCGGCCGTCAGGATCGTGCGTCTCGCGCGCACCCAGCTCCGCTCGGTGGCCTGCCGCAGCGTCTTGCCCTCGCGCACCTCGTCGCGCAATCGCTCGAAGTACACGATGAACGAGTCGGCGGTGATACCGATCGCCACGATCAGGCCGGCGATGCCGGCGAGCGAGAGGCGATAACCGACGAACTCACTGAGCAGGACGACGGAGCCGTATGTCAGCAGCGCCGAACACGCCAGGCTCAGCACCGACACCATGCCGAGCCCGCGGTAGTAGAGGAAGACGTAGAGGATCACCAGAGCGAGCCCCACGGCGCCCGCGAGCAGGCCGCCGTTCAGCTGGTCGCGCCCGAGCGTCGGCGAGACGGACTGGATCGCGTTCTTCTTGAACTCCAGCGGCAGCGCGCCGTACTTCAGCACGTTGGCGAGGTCCTGTGCCTCGGTCTGGGTGAAGTTGCCGGTGATCTCGGCGGTGCCGCCCAGGATCGGGCCCTGCTGGATGCCGGGTGCGGAGACGACCAGGTGGTCGAGCTCGATGGCGATCTGGTTGCGGGCGCCCTGCTGCTTGCTGGCCGCCGTGGTCAGCTGGCCGAACGCCTTGGTGCCGGCGTTGTTGAAGCTGAGGTTGACCTTCCACTGGCCGAACTGCTGCGGGTCGGTGACCGCCTCGGCCTTCGACACCTGCGTGCCGAACACCTTCGCCGGTCCCAGGATGTACTTCTGCCCGTCGTCCTTCCCGCAGACGACGACCTGCTGCTTCGGGTCCTCGAGCTGGCCGCCGGCGCGGTTATGCTTGTCGCAGTCGAGCGCGGCGAACTTCTTCAGCGTGGCCTGCGGTATGCCGCTCAGGTCGGGCTGCTGTTGCTGCTGTTGTTGCAGGCCGGTGGGAAGGCTGGTCGGCAGGCTCGTCGGCTGGCCCGAGGGCGCGGCGGCGTTCGACGGCGCCGCGTGGGCGCTCGTGCCGTGCGCCTCCAGCGCCTTCGACAGCGCACGGCCCGACGGGCTGTTCGTGGGCCGGAGGGAGGCTCTCGGCGTGCTGCTCGACTTCCCCGGCTGCTTCGACGAGGACGCGGTCGGTGTCGGCGAGGACGTGGGCTGCGCCTGCCCGGGCGCGGCGAACAGCACCTGCCGGAAGTACAGCTTGGCCGTCTGCCCGACCTGGTTGACGACCTCGTTCTGCCCCTGCCCCGGCACCTGCACGACGATCGAGCTGCCCTGGGCGCTGACGTTCGCCTCCGCGACGCCGAGACCGTTCACCCGTTGCCTGATGATGTTCACGGCCTGGTTGATCTGGCTCTGCGGTGCCGGCTTGCCCGACTGCGTGACGGCGTCGAGGGTGACGGTCGTGCCGCCGGCGAGGTCGAGGCCCAGTTTCGGCGTGTACTGACCGCTGCCGAGCTCGGCCTTCGCCACGATCCCGCCGAACCCCAGCGCGACCAGGATGACGAAAACGGCAAGGGCGGGACCGGGACGTGGCCGCTTACTCGTTGGGGGTGCCACTGCCTTCTCTCTCGCGGATCACTCGTCGCGACCTGCCGCGGGACGAGGACGCCCCCGCGGTCGCCTACCTCGCAGTATCCAAACCCAGCCTAGGACGACGAGCGCTGGTCGCCTTTCGCGGTACCCGACTCCTCGGCCTCGGCCGCCTCGGCGCCGTCGGCCTTGCCGTCCGGTGACGCGCCGTCGGTCGCCGCATCCGCCGGCTCGGTCGTTGCCGACGTGCCGTCACCGGCGTCGGCGGCCGGTTCCTCGGCCTCGGCGTGGGCCTTCGGGTCGGCCTTGGCCTCGTCCGCGGCGTCGGCCGCTGCCGCCGGCTCGTCGGCGGACGGGTCCGCTGCCTGCTCGGACGTGGCGTCGACGACCGGCGGCTGCGCGTCCGGCTGCGCGGTCGCGGCGGGCACGACCCGCATGATCGCCTGCTTCAGGTACCGGCAGGTGACGCCGGGCGCGACCTCGAGCAGTACGGAGTCGTCCCCCTCGAACGAGACGACGCGCGCGTACATCCCGGCGGTGGTCACGACCTCCGCCCCGGGCTGCAGGGTCTGCTGCATCTGCTGTGTCTCCCGCTGGCGCCTTCGCTGCGGGCGGATGAGCAGGAAGTAGAAGACCGCGAAGATCAGGACGATGAACAAGATCGGTTCGAGCTGCTTCACAAAGATCCTTCCGACCCCGATCGGGCCTCGAGACGTCTCCGGTCACGTCCGCCGCGACCATCGGCGCAGTGTATGCGCCCCGCAGAAGCCGCGGCAACGCGGGCACACCGCTACACCATGCCTACACCATGTGTCCTCAGGTGAACGTTCGACTCCCCCGATCGGTGCCGGTCAGCCCTCGAACAGGGTCGGCTCACCGCCCGCGGCGTCGGGGCGGGGCGGCTCGAGCCCGAACCGGCGCCAGGCCACCGGCGTGGCGACCCGGCCCCGCGGGGTGCGGGCGAGCAACCCGATGCGGACGAGGAACGGCTCGGCCACGGTCTCGACCGTCTCCGGCTCCTCGCCGACGGCGACCGCGAGCGTGGTGAGCCCGACCGGCCCGCCGCCGAACTTGGTCAGCAGCGCGTCGAGGACGCCGCGGTCGAGCCGGTCGAGGCCCTGTTCGTCGACGTCGTAGACGCGCAGCGCGGCCCTTGCCACCTCGGCGGTGACGACGCCGTCCGCCCGGACCTCGGCGTAGTCGCGGACCCGGCGGAGCAGCCGGTTCGCGATCCGCGGCGTGCCACGGGACCGGCCGGCGATCTCGCCGATCCCGTCCCGGGCGGTCCGTACCTCCAGCAGGCCCGCCGAGCGCAGCAGGATGCGTTCCAGCTCCGCGCTCTCGTAGAACTCCATGTACCCGGTGAAGCCGAACCGGTCGCGCAGCGGGCTGGGCAGCAGCCCGGCCCTGGTGGTGGCGCCGACGAGGGTGAACCTGGGCAGGTCGATCGGGATCGCCGTCGCGCCCGGGCCCTTGCCGACCACGACGTCGACCCGGAAGTCCTCCATGGCGAGGTAGAGGGTCTCCTCCGCGGGCCGGGCGAGGCGGTGGATCTCGTCGATGAACAGCACCTCGCCCTCGGTGAGCGTGGAGAGGATGGACGCGAGGTCGCCGGCGTGCTGGATGGCCGGGCCGCTGGTCACGCGCAGCGGCGCCCCCATCTCGTGGGCGATGATCATGGCGAGCGTCGTCTTGCCGAGGCCGGGCGGGCCGCCGAGCAGCACGTGGTCGGGGACGCCGCCGCGCGCCCTCGCCGCCTCGAGCACCAGCGACAGCTGCTCGCGCACCCGCTCCTGGCCGACCAGCTCGGCGAGCGTCCGGGGGCGCAGCACGGCCTCGAGCGCCCGCTCCTCCGGCGCCGCGTCCGCGGCGACCAGGCTGCTCTCGTCGCGTGCTGGTGTCATACGCGCGCCCGCTTCCTCGTCGCCCTACCGCCGGCTCAACGACTTCAGCGCGGACTTCAGCAACACACCGACGTTCGGCTGCTCACCCGCGGCCAGCGCCTCCTCCGCCTCGGGCGCCACGGCGGAGAGCGCGTCGTCGACCTCCCGCTGGCCCCAGCCGAGCCCGGACAGCCCGGACGCCACCTGGTCTCGCCACTCGCCCGCGGCCGGCGCGGGTGCCGCGGCAGCGGCGGCGGCGTTCCCCACCGGCGCGCCCAGCCGGTCGCGCAGCTCCAGCACGATGCGCTGCGCGCCCTTCCGGCCGATGCCGGGCACCCGGGTGAGCGCGGCGAGGTCCTCGCTCGCCACGGCTCGGCGCAGCTCGTCCGGCGGGTGCACGGCGAGCATCGCCTGCGCCAGCCGCGGGCCGACGCCGCCGGCGGTCTGCAGGATCTCGAAGACGACGCGCTCGTCCTCGTCGGCGAAGCCGTACAGGGTGAGGGAGTCCTCGCGGACCACGAGCGCCGTCGCCAGCCGGGCGCCCGCACCGACGCGCAGCCCCGCGAGCGTGCCCGGCGTGCACTGCACGGACAGGCCCACGCCGCCCACCTCGACGACGGCGCCGTCCGGCGCGAGCCCCGCCACCTTCCCGGTCACGAACGCGATCACGCCCAGCCTCCTCCGCTCCTGCCGACCGCGGCCGAGAGCCGCGCCTGGCCGGTACCGCGCCACAGGTGGCAGATGGCGAGCGCGACGGCGTCCGCCGCGTCGGCGGGCCTGGGCGGGTCCGGCAGCGACAGCAGCCGTGCCACCATCGCGCCGACCTGCGGCTTGCCGGCTCGCCCGCTGCCGGTGATCGCGGCCTTCACCTCGCTCGGGGTGTGGAACGCCACCGGCAGGCCGCGCCGCGACGCGCACAGCACGGCCACCGCACCGGCCTGCGCCGTGCCCATCACGGTGCGCACGTTGTGCTGGCTGAACACCCGCTCGACGGTCACCGCGGCGGGGCGCCACCGGTCCAGCCAGTCGTCCACGGCGGCCTCGATCGCGACCAGCCGTCGGCCAAGCTCGACGTCGGAGGGGGTACGGACGACGCCCGCCTCGACAAGCTCGGGCCGCCGACCCGGCAACCCGTCGACCACGCCCAGCCCGCACCTGGTGAGGCCCGGGTCGACACCGAGGACACGCAACACGCCGCCAGCCTCCCGCCGAACACCAGTTCGGACGCGACGTTATCGCGGGGAGGCGACGGTCGTCGCCGCGACGCGCCGACAGCCGCTCCCTCAGCCGACCTTGGCCATGACGTCGTCGGAGACGTCGAAGTTCGCGTACACGTTCTGCACGTCGTCGCTGTCCTCGAGCGCGTCGATCAGCCGGAACACCTGGCGGGCGTTGGACTCGTCGAGCGGAACGCTGACGCTCGGGACGAACGCGGCCTCGGCGGACTCGTAGTCGATGCCGGCGTCCTGCAGTGCGGTGCGCACCGCTACCACGTCGCCCGCCTCGCTTTGCACCTCGAACGCCTCGCCGAGGTCGTTGACCTCCTCGGCGCCCGCGTCGAGCACGGCGCCCAGCACGTCGTCCTCGTCGAGCCCGTCGCCCTTGGGCACCACGACGACGCCCTTGCGGCTGAACATGTACGAGACCGAACCGGGGTCGGCCATCGACCCGCCGTTGCGGGTGATCGCGGTGCGGACCTCCGACGCCGCCCGGTTGCGGTTGTCGGTGAGGCACTCGATGAGCACCGCGACGCCGCCGGGCGCGTAGCCCTCGTACATGATCGTCTCGTACTGCGCGGCCCCGGCCTCGAGCCCCGCGCCGCGCCGCACGGCGCGGTCGATGTTGTCGTTGGGGACGGAGTTCTTCTTCGCCTTCTGGACGGCGTCGTACAGCGTCGGGTTGCCGGCGGGGTCGGCGCCGCCCAGCCGCGCGGCCACCTCGACGTTCTTGATCAGCTTGGCGAAAAGCTTGCCGCGCTTCGCGTCGACGACGGCCTTCTTGTGCTTGGTCGTAGCCCACTTGGAGTGGCCGGACAACTCAGTTCTCCTCAGGTTCTTGGTGCGAGGGGTCGGAGGCACCCTCGGTCTGCGCGGGCCGGGCGTGTCGCCGACG
This sequence comes from Acidothermales bacterium, assembly GCA_017354575.1. Classification (GTDB taxonomy): domain Bacteria; phylum Actinomycetota; class Actinomycetes; order Streptosporangiales; family WHST01; genus WHST01. The sequence goes on from JAFMQP010000124.1 coordinate 8,897, forward strand.
GCGCGGCGCCCACTGTACCTCCGGATCGGCCGCAGGCCGCGGTTCGGCGTCCGGCGGCGGGCCCGCGGCGTGCCGCGCCCGTGCACGCGGGACGCCGTCGACGTCGGCCTCGCGCCGTGATGGTCCCGCTGGCGCGGGCGGCTGCTCGGGCGACGCGGGGAAGGCGGGTCCCGGACCACCACGCCACGACGGCTCGTCGCCGGCACCGCGCGACGGCGGCCGGGACTGCGGCGGGTACGGCCCCTGCCCCGGCTGTGGCGGTGGCGGCTGCTGCGGCGGGAGCGTGCCGTGCTGCGGCGGGACGGTCGGATGCTGCGGCGGTGCGGACGGCCGCGGGTCCATCCACGGCGGTCGCGTCCCGCGCGGGGGCGGCGGCTGGTGGGACGGCCGGGTGC
>JAFMQP010000125.1 GCA_017354575.1 Acidothermales bacterium
GCCCGTGCGCGTACCATCGTCGACGCTGAGGAGGTTGCCGTGGCAGAAGGCGCGATCATCGACCCCGAGCACGTCGTCATCACCGAGCCCGTCGAGGGCTCCGACATCCCAGTGCAGCTGAGCTACGTCGAGACGGTCGACGGCCTCTACACCGCCGTCGGGCTGCGCAGACCGCCCGGCCCAGGGCCGTTCCCGATCGCGCTGCTCGCCTCCGGCAACGGCGGCGGCGGCATGAGGTGGGTACGCGACGCCGTCCGCGACCGCGGGCTGATCATGGACCGGTTGCTCGACGCCGGCTATGCGTGCGCCTGGCTGCGTTACCGCACCGAGGTGGAGCTCGGCTACCACGAAGGCGGCCGGCTGGTGCGCGACGTGCGGCAGGGACAGGAGCTGTTCAACCGCGGTCCCCTCGAGTACGAGGACGAGATCGCGGTCATCGAGTACGTCAAGACGTTGCCGTACGTCGACCCCTCCCGCGTGGCCCTCATCGGCATGAGCCACGGCGGCGAGATGGTTCTCAAGATCACCTCGGAGTACCACGGCGCCGCGGTAGCCGTGGCGAGCGAACCGGCCGCGCACGAGTTCCTCGCACTCGCGCCCGACGACACGGCGACGGTGAACCCCGACACCCGGCTGCGGAACATCGAGGAGATGCAGATGGTCGAGGTCGAGAAGGTACGCCGCCGGATCGACACCGCGGTCGCCGCCGAGCGCATCGCGTCCATCCGGACCCCACTGCTCGTGATGGGCCGCGAGACCGACCACCTGCAGGGCATCTTCCGCACGACGTACGAGCTGCTGCACGAGGCGGGCAAGGACGTCGAGTGGGTCTCGTACGACCACCCGCTGCACGGCTACATCTATCCGGTGCGCGGTGCCGACGGTGCGTACGCGGTCGACGACGTCCAGGACAAGGCCATCGCCGGCATCATCGACTATCTCGACAGGCAGCTGGGCCCATGACCGACGAGATCGGGTTCGCTCCGAGCGAGAACCCTTATGTGGTCGAGCACGGCGGCTTCTACCGGCGCTGGTTGTCCCGCGTCGACGACCTGTCCGTGCTGAGCGACACGGTCGCGTCGTTGACCGGCACGACCGACGACGTGTGGGTGCCGGCCTGGCGCGACGTGGGACGCCGCTACGAGGACGACGGCGATCGGCTACGTGCGGCTTGCGACCACGAATCCGCCGGGCGCGCGTACGCGCAGGCGACGGTCTTCTACGCCATCGGACGGTTCCCGGCCGCCATCACGCCGCTGAAGGCCGAGATCGACCGCGACTGCGCGCGTGCGTACCTGAAGTCGTGCGAGCGCCTCGATCCACCGCTCCACGTGGTCGACGTCGAGTGCGAGGGTCGCGCCATCGTGAGCCACTACCGTGCGCCGGCGAACGCGTCGCCCGGGTCGAGGGTGCCCGCTGTGCTCGTCATGTGCGGGAGCGACGTGTTCAAGGAGGACCGCGGGTGGGTTGCGCAGCTGGCCCTCGACCACGGGCTTGCCGCGCTGGTGATGGATTCACCGGGTACCGGGCAGAACCCGTTCCCGCACGCGCCCGAGTCGGTGCGGGCGTGGATCGCTGCGGTCGACTGGCTCGCCGCGCGGCCCGAGATCGACGAGGACAGGATCGGCTCTTACGGCATCAGCCGCGGCGGCTACTCCGTGATGCTGCTCGCGGGCTCGTACCCCGAACGGGTGCGCGCCGCCGTGGCGATCGCCGGCAACCACTTCGGTTACCGGATGTCGCAGGAGGAGGCGCGGCGTTTCGCCGACATGCGGAACAGGCGATCCGAGTACGTCTTCGGCAGACCCGGCGATCCGCCGACGTTCACTCCCAGCACCGTCGAGCAGGAGGAGAAGGACTTCCGCACGTGGGCGCTGAGCGAGCTGGGGATCGTCGACGACATCGTCTGCCCGGTGCTGATGATCAACGGCAAGCGCGATCACCTCGCTCCGATCGGCAACATCTACTACATGCTCGAGCACGGCCCGGTCACCGGTAAGGAGGCACGGGTCTACCCCGACGACGGCCACTGCGCCTTCAAGCACGTCGAGGAATGGGGCCCTGCCTCGTTCCGCTGGCTCATGGCGAAGCTCGCCGCGTCGGTCAGCCCGTCACGATCCGTTCCAGCGAGTGCTCGGTGACGTTCTCCACGCCGTCCGTATGGATGATGAACGTCTGCCCGAGGAACATCCCCAGGTTGCCGTCCATGCGGATCGGGTTGGGCTCCAGCATGAGCACCTGCCCCGGTGTGATCGGCTCGTCGTCGAAGCTGTCGATGAAGATGTGCGGCCTGGAGCTCACCAGGTCGATCCCGTGGAGCAGGATGGGCCGCGACTGCGCGCCGTGCTCCCGGAAGTAGCTACCCGCCCGATGCACGTCGGCGAGCGTGTTCCCCGGCTTGATCGCGTCCCGCATCTGCAGATAGCCGGGGAGACACACCTCGTCGTAGAACTTCGCGGTCGACGGTTCGGCGTCGCCGACGAAGATGGGCATGCCGACCTGCGCGGTGTAGCCGCGGTACCCCGCGGCCAGCTCGTCGACGATCACGTCACCCTCGCGCAGCACCCGACCGGACGGCCTCGGGCTGCCGAAGACCGCGTGGGGGTCGTGCGTCGACGTGGCCGCGAGGATGAGGAAGTCGATGTCACCGCCGCCGGCAAGGATCGCGGACGCCGCCGCGGCCCGCAGCTCCCACTCCGTAACGCCGGGCCTGGCCCTTTCGACCATGGCGTCGAGTGCGGCCACGCACAGCCGGCCGGCCTGGCGCACGCACTCCATCTCCTCCTCGCTCTTGGTCACCAGGAGGTCGTGGAACATCTCGTCGAGCAGGACGATCTCGGCGTCGGGTAGCCCGTCCTTCAGCGCCTGGAGCTGGTTGACCGGCATGTAGTCACCGTGGCGCGGATCGATCGGCGGGTGCCCGATGCGCGCGCTGTCCAGGTTCTTCTCCTTGGCGACCTCGGCGAGGACGGCGCCGAAGTGCCCGCCGCGCGAATGGCGCACGTCGGCGATGGAGACCTCGCGGCGGGTCGCCTCTAGGTGCGTCCCGCCCATGGAGTAGACGAGCGTGGGTTCTCCCTCGCGCGGCACCAGCAGATAGCACGCCATGCCGTGCCACTCCCAGTGCCCGGTGAGCCAGAGCATCCCGCCGCCGAAGGTCCAGTGGTTGGGACCGCCCCCGACGATCAGCGCGTCGACACCGAGCTCTTCCATTCGTGCACGGGTGGCCGCGTAGCGACGGTCGTACTCCGCCGGGCTGAACTTCTCGTAGACCGCATCGCCGAACCAACCGGTGTCGGTGATGTCGTTGAAGACCTTGCTGCTGTCCAGCGAGTCGCGAAACTCGGTGAAGGAGTGACCCACGACGACGTCCCTTCGTACGGATTCAGAGCAGGTTGTACTTCGTGAAGGTGCCGAGGTCGGACGGCGGCGGCCACATGCCCATGCCCAGCGACCGCTGTGCCTGATGCAGGCCGGTGAAATCGGTGAAGTCCTGGTACTTGAAGTCCTGCCCCACGAGCTTGTCCTGCTTCATCTCGTGGATGAACTCCTCCATCTCGGCCATCCGGAACCCGCCGTTGTTGGACCACTCCTCCACCTGCGACGGGTGGCCCTCGATGAACGAGTCGGGGATCTCGAAATGGTTGTCCTTCATCAGCTTGATGACGTAGTCGAACTGGTTGTAGTCGTAGTAGACCTGCACGCCCTTCAGGTAGGCGATGAACATGTGCGCGATCGTGTTGGGGTTGTCCTTGATGAAGTCCTGCCTGGCGATGATCGCCTCTTGGGGGACGTTGACCTCCTTGGGCGGCAGCACCGTCGCGCCCGCCTTGGTCAACATCGGGATGTGACGCAGGAAGACGGCCGACACCGCGACCTTCTTGGACAGCAGGGCCTGGACCCAGGCGTCCGATCCACCGGACAGCTCGACGATCTGCATCTGGTGAGCGGGGTCCGACATGCCCCACGTCTTGAGGATGTCGGCCCGGACGGCGAAGTTCCGGGTGCCGGGCGTGTACATGATTGCCTTCTTGCCCATGGCGTCCGCCGGCGACTTCACGCCGGGCCCGAGCGCCATGATGATGGACTCCCGGTCACGGTCGCAGCCGATCATGCGCAGCGGCGTTCCCTTCGACACCGCCGCGGCCGTGGCGTCCGTGTCGTCGATGCCGAACTGCGTACCTTTCGCCACCACCGTCTGGATGGGCTGGTCGACGTTGCGCACGCTGAAGTTCTTGAACCCCTCCGCCTTCCAGAAGCCCTTGTCGAGGCCGATGTAGAACGGTGCCTGCGACGCGTAGTTCGGGTTGCCGATCGCGATGCTGATGGTGTCGGTCTCCGGCGGGCCGAGCTTCGCGGGAACAGCACCCTTACCCGCCTTCGTCGTGTCCGACGCGTCCGAGCTGCCGCCGCTCGTGCACGATGCCAGGGCGAGGCCCATCGCGGTGAGGCCACCGCCCGCGAGAAGATTCCTCCGCGAGAAACGGTCGTCGCTCATATCTGTATCTCCTGACTCCACGGAGTGAATTTCGCTTCCAGGTAACGGAAGAGCTGGACGAGCAGGACCGACGAGATGACCACGATCAGGATGACCGAGTACGCGGTGGCGGCGTCGCTGACATCGCTCGCCTGCCGGATCAGGTAACCCAGGCCCTGCGGGCTGAAGAACACCTCGACGAACACCATCCCGAGAAGTGCACGGGTGACCGCTATACGCAGTCCCGTGAGGATCCACGGCAGGGTGTAGGGGACGACGACGCGCCTCAGCACCTGATAACGGTTGGCACCGAAGACCCGGGCGGCCCGCACGAGGTTCTCCTCGACAGTCGCGACGCCGTCCATCGTGTTGATCGCGAGCGGGAAGAACGCGTTCATCGCGATCACGAGAATCGTTGCAGGAGCGCCGATCCCGAAGATGAGGATGACGACGGGCGCGATCGCGATCGTCGGCGCGGCGTACAGCGCCCAGATGTAGGGGCCGAAGAGCATCCGCGACATCCGCGAGACGCCCATGATCAGACCCAGCGGGACGCCGAACAGCACCGACAACAGATAGGCGACGAGCATGTTGGTGAAGCTGTACCTCGCCTGCTCGATCAGCACTCCGTTCGCGATGTTCTCCCAGAGGTCCTTCAGGATCGCGGTGGGCACCGGTACCCACTGTGTGTCGACGACGGGTGTGTAGGTCTGGACCAGTTGCCACACCACGAAGAAGACGAGGAAGTTCAACACGCCGACGAGGCCGAGCCAGTGCCGCTGCCGGAAACCCTTCCAGCCGGTGACCTCGATCTCCCGGGGCCGCGGGCCGATCCCGCCGTCCCGAGCGGTCGGCGTCTGCCCCTGCCGGTCGGGTGCCGTCTCGACACGTGCCTTCGACATGTGTCCGCGAGAACCGGAGAGACGCCGCAGGATATCGCCGCCGCGGCCGCCATCGCTCATATCTTCGCCTCCCGCGTGTGGGGCAGGAAGCGCGGGACGATCTGGAGCACCTGCACGATCAGGATCGACATCACGACCAGGAGGACGACCCCCGCGAAGGCGGTGGGCGTCTGGAACCTGTGCGTGGCCTGGAGGACCATGTACCCGAGACCGTTCGTGCTGCCGTAGATCTCGCTGATGTACATGTAGAGCAGACCCCTCGTGGCACCGAGGCGCAGGCCCGTCATGATGAACGGGACGGTGTAGGGAACGGCGACCTTGAGGTAGAGCTGGAGCCGGTTCGCGCCGAACACCCGTGCCGCCCGGAGAAGTGAGCCGTCGACCTTCTCCACGCCGGCGATGGTGTTGACGATGATCGGGAAGATCACTCCCAGGATGATCATGATGATCTTGGGGAGCGGCGTGAACCCGAGCGCGACGATCAGGATCGGCTGGAACGCGATGTTCGGCGTCGAGTAGAGCGCCCAGATGTACGGCGTCAGGATGATGTTGACCTTCCTGATGCCACCGGTGACCAGGCCGATGGCGACGCCGGCGGACGCGCCTATCGCGAGCCCGACACCGTAGTTCTGGAGGCTGAAGGCGATGTTCTGCTGGAACTGACCGTTCCTGAAGTTCTCCAGCAGCGCGTGCCAGATCGCCGACGGCGGGGGCAGATACAGCGGCGGTACGGCGCGGATCCTCGTCTGCGCGTACTGCCACACCGCGATCAGGACGACCAGGCTGACGACGAGGAGGACGACCCCCGGCGCACTGCGCAGGAGCCGGCCGAACCGCTGCCTCGGCCCGTCCTTGCTCACCCGTTGGACAGGTGGCGAGAGAGGCCCGGCGGCCGAACGGGTGTCCACGTCCGCATCCCTTGTCATTCCACGCCCGACCTGAGGTTCTGGCTGACCTCCTGCTGCAGCAGGCCCCACACGTGCTCCCGCAGCTCCTGGTAACGCGGGGATGCCTTGACGTCCTTCTCGTACCTGGGCCGCGGCAGGTCGACCTGGATGATCTCCTGCAGCCGACCCGGCCGGGAGGTGATGACCGCGATGCGGTCGGCCAGGGTGAGGGCTTCGTCGATGCTGTGCGTGACGAACACGACGGTCTTCCCGGTCTCCTGGATGATCCGGGCGAGCTCGCCCTGCATGATCTCCCTGGTCATGGCGTCGACCGCCGCGAACGGCTCGTCCATGAGCAGCACCTTGGGATCGACGACGAGCGCACGGGCGAGGCCAACCCGTTGCCGCATGCCGCCGGAGAGCTCGTGCGGGTAGGACTTCTCGAAGCCGGCCAGGCCGACGAGCTCGATGTAGCTCTGCACCGCGTCGTTGTGCCGCGGGCCGCGCCTGCCCGCCATCTCCAGGCCGAAGCGCACGTTCTTCTCGACCGTGCGCCACGGCATCAACGCATAGTCCTGGAAGACCATGGCCCGGTCCGGCCCGGGCCCGCGTACCGGTGCGCCCTCGAAGTGGACGCTCCCCGAGGTCGGGGCAACCAGGCCCGCGACGGCGCTCAGGAACGTCGTCTTCCCGCAGCCGCTCGGGCCGACGATGACGAGGAACTCACCCGCGGGAACGGTGAGCGTGAAGTCGTACAGCGCGAGCAGGCGGGTGCGCTCGCGCGTCTTCTCGTACTCGATGGAGAGCCGGTCCGCCTCGATCAACGGCGTACCCGCGTCGACGGCGCGCTCGTGCTCGAGGGGGCGACCAACGGCATCTGTCATCCCGCGCCACCCCTTGCGCCTGTCCGGAGGGCGATCGATGCGCGATCAGGTCCGACGCATCCGTGGTACAAACGATTGCAACGTAGCCGAAGCCCGATCCGGCTGTCAAGACTCACGGCCGGCACCCCCGCCCGGAGGAACTCGACGGGACACGCGTGCAGGGACTCCGCGCCGTTCTCGGTGATCAGCATCAGGTTCCCGAGCTGCACGCCGGCCGTGTGGTTCTTGGTGACCACGTTCGGCTGCACCACCACCGTCATGTCCTTCTTGAACGCGAACGGCCTGCCGCCCTGCCCCGCATGCGGACCGGACGCGACAACCCCGTCGGGTAGCTCTCGCCCGGCACCGGAGGCGGCAGGATGCCGACCGAGTAGCCGTGCAGGAGGCCGTCGATGATCTCGAAACCGGCCCGGTCGATGACCTCCGCGGCGTCGAGGACGTCGTCGGTCGTCGCTCCCGGCTCGAGCGCCTCGCACATGCCGCGGTACGCGGCCTCGGCCGTCTCGTGCAGCCGCGCGTACAGGGCGTTCGGGGTGTCGTCCAGGATCATCGTGCGCAGCGTCTGGCCGGCGTAACCGTGGTGCCCGACGCTGAGCTCGGCCGACACGGTCGGGCTCCTCATAAGTACTTCTTCAGGAACTGCATTTGCCGGGGCGCCACCTTGTACATGATGTTCTGGCAGGAGTGGTTGCCCTCGTCGAAGATGTGGATCTGTTTGGGCCCGCGCGCCGCGTCGTAGAGCAGTTGCGAGTTCTCCCAGTGGACGAGCGGGTCCCGCCTGCCGCCGATCGCCAGCAGCGGACACTCGATCCGGTCGGCACAGTGTTCGAGCGTGAGTGCCCTGGCCATCTCGTCGGCCTCGTCCGCGTCTCTCGCGCCGAGGTAGTGGATGTAGGCGTCCCGGGTGACGGGCATCATCTCCTGCCGTCTCGTCGACTGCGTGAACGGCCCGGAGATCGCGACGCAGGCGGCGACCCTGCGTTCGTACGCCGCGGCGCGCGGCGCGTAGTAGCCGCCGAGGCTGGAACCGATGAGCGCGACACGCGACGGGTCCACGTCGCTCCTGGTCTCCAGATGGTCGATGGCCGCCGCGACCGGCGCCTCGTAGTCCGCACGGATCTTCGTCGTCAGGCTCATCTCGCCCTGCCCGGGACCGTCGATGCTGAACACGGCGATGCCACGGTCGAGGAACGCCCGCCGGCCCGCGTGCCGGCCCTCCTTGCTGCTGTCGAGCCCGGGAACGAGGATCACGACCGGGGGACGCTCGACGCCGGCAGGCTTGGACAGCAGGCCGACGAGCTCGGTCTCCTCGAAGGGAAACCTGACCTTTTCGACTCGTCCCGGTTCGAGCGTGAGCGAGCGATCGTAGGCCTCGACCATCTTGCGATAGCCGTAGTCGTGCAGCTCGAGATCACGGGAATAGACGAATGCCGCGACGTGATAGTAGATGCTCGCGCGCTGGAGTGCGTCGACGGCACTGAGTTCGTCATCGAGTTCGAGCCACTCGTCGGCCAGCTTTTCGTGCGACGCCGCCGTCTCGAGCCGCTGGGGGCACCAGTCGTCCCAGGTCTCGATACGGGCCGCGGTGGCGGCGAGATCGGTCGGCTCGACACCGACGCGGAGGAACCGCGGAGTCCACACGTCGAGGACGCGCTCGACGAGAGGGTCCGCCATCGCCGCCTCCCGGTTGTCCCCCGCGAGCGTCGGATGTAGGATGCAATCGTTTGTGGCACAGATGATCGCCCCACCGGGCCGGCCTGTCAACCCGCGCGACTACGTGCGCGCCGACGCGCCGCCGCCCCACGAGAGGAGCGGGACACGGTGTCCGCGCCGACGGTGGCCGTCCTCGGCACCCGTTACGACGACCTCGCGGTCGAGGAGGACGTCCTCGGTCCGCTGGGTGCACGACTCGTCGTGGGCGACGGGGGCGACGACGCCGAGATACTCGCCGTCGCCGGCGGTGCGGACGTGATCCTCGCCGGCTCGCGGCCACGGTTCGGCGCCGCGGTCGTCGAGCGCCTGTCCTGCCGCGGCATCGTCCGTTACGGGATCGGCACCGACGCCATCGACCTCGCGGCGGCGCGGCGCGCCGGGATCTGGGTGGCCCGTGTCTCCGACTACGGCACCGAGGCGG
>JAFMQP010000377.1 GCA_017354575.1 Acidothermales bacterium
ACAGGATCGGTACCCACCGGTTCAACCAGGTGACACCCAAGGCAGGCGACACGTACATCGGCGCGCCGGGCGCCGTGCTCGACGGACAGCACAAGAACCTGTACGCCTTCGCCGGCAACGTCTCCGGGGTCACGATCGAGCACCTGACCGTGCGCGACTTCGGCACCCCGGGAGAGAACAACGACGCCGGCGTCGTCAACCACGACTCCGCCAGCGGCTGGACGATCGCCGACAGCACCGTGCGCGGCAACGCGGGCGCCGGCGTCATGCTCGGCTCGAAGAACGTGCTCCGCGGCAACTGCCTCACCGGCAACGGCCAGTACGGGTTCAGCGCGTACCACCCGGGCCGGGTGCTCCACGTCAGCGTGCTGCACAACGAGATCAGCGGGAACAACACCGACGACTGGGAGCGGCGGCGTCCCGGCTGCGGCTGCACCGGCGGTGGGAAGTTCTGGACGGTCACCGACGCGGTCGTGCGCGACAACTGGGTGCACGACAACCGGGGCACGGGCCTGTGGGTGGACACGAACAACGCCGGCTTCCTCATCGAGGGCAACTACATCTCCGGCAACGCCGCGGAGGGCGTGATCTACGAGACGAGCTACAACGCGCGGATCAGCGATAACACGTTCGCGCGCAACGGTCTCGCCAAGGGCCCCGCCAACGGCGGCTTCCCGACCGGGGCGATCTACCTCTCCGAGTCCGGCAGCGACGAGCGTGTGCGCAGCCGGTACGCCAGGACGCTCGAGGTGACCGGGAACGTCTTCACCGACAACTGGTCCGGCGTGATCCTCTGGGAGAACGCGGACCGCTTCGCGGGCTCGCCCGCGAACACGAGCGGCGGGTCGAGCACCCTCGTCAACCCGGACGTCGTCACCGCGCAGACGTGCAACCGCCGGACCATCGACAGGAAGCCGTATGTCGACGACTGCCGGTGGAAGACGCAGCACGTCCGCGTCACGCACAACGCCTTCACGTTCCGGCCGAAGTCGATGGGCGCGAGCTGTACGGCGGCACGCGGTTGCGGGTACAACGGCATCTTCGCCAACTGGGGCACCTACCCGTCGTGGTCGCCGTACAAGGGCACGGCGATCCAGGACCGCATCGTCGCCGGACAGGACAACTACTTCGAGGAGAACGTCTACACCGGCCCGTGGACCTTCATGGTGAAGGGGCAGGGCATGAAGGTGAACTGGGCGACATGGCAGTCTGCTCCCTACGGCCAGGACGACGACAGTGTCATCAAGATGGGTGGCTGACATCTACGAGATCCCGGACCACGTGCCAGTGGTGGGACGCGCGGTGTTCGCGGACCACGACTGGGAGTCCGAGGTGCTCGACGTGGCCTTCGACAGCGTCCTCGACGATCCCGACGGCCTGAGCAACCAGGTGCGGCGACTGGACTTCACGAGCGACGACTGCGCGGTCGTGGTGGAGGTGCACGGCCGCCGGCGGCTCAGCGTCGGCCTCACCGTGACGCCGCACGGTTCCGGCGACGTGGAGGCGTGGATCGTCGACGGCGACGGCCGCCGGCGGATCGACCGCGTCCTGCACCGGTGCGCCGTCGCCGTCCGTCCCGGCCTCACCAGCTTCGTCGTCCGGTGGCCCGAAGGCGAGCACCGTCCCGTCCGCACGTCCTGGGTCATGCTCTGACCCCGACTCGCCGCCCCGATGGCGAGGCGGTGACCCGGTAGAGTCCGTTCGCATGACCAGCACCCCTCGACGGCGGCGGCGGTTCCACGTGTCGACGGCGGTGCGGTTGCTGGCGGGCGTGCCCTGGTTGCTGTGCAGCCTGTTCATCCTCGCGCTGGTCGCGGGCGCGGCCAGCGCGAGCGCCGGCGAGTCCGTGCAGGGCGTCGTCGTCCTCGCGGTGGCGGTGCTGTTCGTCGTCTCGGGCGTCCTGGTCTTCCTCCCGCGCACGGAGGCCCTGTTCGCCGTCGTGCTGTACCGGTACCGCCGGCCGACCGAGGACGAGGCACGCTACCTCGCCTCGGTCTGGACCGAGGTCACGAACACCGCCGGCGTGAACGGGTCCAGGTACTCGTTGTGGGTGCGGGACTCCGACGAGGTCAACGCGTTCGCCGCGGCAGGCCACGTCGTCGCGGTCACCCGGTGGGCGTTGCGGAGCCTGTCGCGGCAGCACCTCGCCGCCGTGCTCGCACACGAGCTCGGCCACCACATCGGCGGGCACGCGTGGGCGGGCCTGCTGACCTACTGGTACTCGCTGCCCACCCGGTTCGTCCGGCGCGTCTTCTACCTGCTCGCGTACGTGTTCGGGTTCGCGATGAGTGTGTTCCGCGGTGGGGTCGTCCTGCTGGCACCGGCGCAGCTGCTCCCGCTGCTCGTCATCGCGTACGCCGCCTACAAGGTCCACCCCGCGCTGCTGGCGATCGTCGTCGTCCCGTTCCTGCTCGCGTGGTTCACCCGGCTGGGGGAGAGGTACGCCGACCGCTTCGCCGCGAGGATCGGGTACGGGCCGCTGCTCATGGAGGTCTTCGACGGCTGGCTGAGGTCAGCTATGGACGCCAGGCGAAGGCGTGCGGGGATACGCGCGAACGTGATGGCGTCGCACCCCACCTGTGCCGCCCGCATCCGCGCCCTGCAGAAGTACCTCGCCAGGCAGGCCGCGGCCCAGGACGGCTGAGCCTACGCGCACTCCATCAGCGTGCGGAGCTTGGCGAGGCACCGGCCGCGCATCGGTCCGATGCTGCCGATCGGCACGTCGAGGATGCGGGAGATCTCCGCGTACGGTACCGGCGGGTCGGACATGGAAAGCCGCAGCAGCTGCTGCCACCTGTCCGGCAGCCGGTGGAACGCCTGCCGCACGTCCTTCGCGCGCTCGTCGGTGAGCATCAGGTCGTACGCCGTCGGCTCCTCGCCGGGCACGTCGGCGAGCCCGTCCTCGTCGTAGGCGAGCAGTGTCCGGGTGCGCAGCGCGATGACCCGTAGGCACTCCCGCCTCGCCGTCGTCGTGAGCCACGCCCCGACCTTCGCCGGGTCGATGTTGTCGATGTGCTCGAGCAGCCTGAGCCAGGTGGTCTGGGCCACGTCGGACGCGTCGCTCTCGCTGACCCGGTGGTCACGGGTCACCGACCAGACCAGGCGGGCGTACCTGTCGACGAGCTGTTCCCAGGCCTTCCTGTCCCGGCAGTGT
>JAFMQP010000126.1 GCA_017354575.1 Acidothermales bacterium
GGGTACCAGGAGGCGGTGCGGCGCGCGAAGGAGTACATCCGCGCGGGCGACGCGTTCCAGATCGTGCCGAGCCAGCGGTTCGAGATGCGCACGACGGCGACGCCGCTGGACGTCTACCGCGTGCTGCGCACCACCAACCCGAGCCCGTACATGTACCTGCTCGACCTCGGCGACCACCACGTGGTGGGGTCGAGCCCCGAGGCGCACGTGAAGGTGACCGGGGGCCGGGCGATGCTGCACCCGATCGCCGGCACCCGGCCGCGCGGCGCGACGCCGGAGGAGGACGCCGCGCTCGAGCGGGAGCTGGTCGCCGACCCGAAGGAACGCGCCGAGCACCTGATGCTCGTCGACCTCGGCCGCAACGACCTCGGGCGGATCGCGGCGTCCGGCACCGTGGACGTGCGGGAGTTCATGGCCGTCGAGCGGTACAGCCACGTCATCCACCTGGTGTCGACGGTGCTCTGCGACCTCGCACCCGGGCGCACCGCGTTCGACGTGCTCGCGGCGACGTTCCCCGCCGGCACCCTGTCCGGCGCGCCGAAGGTGCGCGCGATGGAGATCATCGACGAGCTCGAGCCGACCAGGCGCGGGCTGTACGGCGGCACGGTGGGGTACCTGGACTTCGCCGGCGACCTCGACATGGCGATCGCGATCCGCACCGCGCTGATGCGCGACGGCGTCGCGTACGTGCAGGCAGGCGGCGGCATCGTCGCGGACTCGGTGCCGGACGTCGAGGACCAGGAGACCCGCAGCAAGGCCGCCGCGGTGCTGTCCGCCGTCGCCGTGGCCGAGACCTTCCGCCCCGCGTAGCGACGTGAGCGGCACGGGGACGGACGCGGCGGCGCCGAACCGGCGCCGGGAGATGCTGGTGGTGCTCGGGCTCGCCGTGCTCGCCGCGGCGCTGCTGCTGTTCGCGACCGGCCGCACCTGGCTGACCGTGCGGGTCACCGCGCCCGGCCTGCCCGCCGTCGTCCAGGAGGGCACCGGCCGCACCCTCGCGCCCGGCAGCTTCGCGTTCGCCCTCGCCGGTCTCGCCGGCTCGCTCGGCGTCCTCGCCACCCGGCGGGTGCTCCGCGTGGTGGTAGCGGTGATCGTCGCAGTGTGCGGCGCCGGCGGCGCCGTCACCGCGTGGCTCGGCGCGAGCGCCACGGGCGACCTGCTCGGACCCACGGAGCGGGTGCTCGGGTCGGTCCTGCACGTCCAGCACACGGCGTGGCCGTGGGTCGCGGTCGGCGCCGGTGCCGTGCTCGCGGTGTGCGGTGTGCTCGCCGCGGCACGCGGGCGGTACTGGCCGGGGATGGGCGCGAAGTACGACGCCCCCCGCCCGGCGTCCCGGCGCGAGGGCGAGCCGGACATGTGGCGTGCGCTCGACCGCGGCGACGACCCGACGGCGTAAGGTGGTCACGTGGCCGCACACCTGTCAGAACGTCACCGTGCCATGGCACCGCCTCGTTCCGACAGACTGCGCGCGCTGGCGATGCCCGCGCTGGTCGCGGCCCCGTTCGTCGCGGCCACGGCGTACGTCGCGAACGTCGACCCGAACGCCGCCGGCCACTACCCGACCTGCCCGTTCCTCGCCCTCACCGGCTTCTACTGCCCGGGCTGCGGCGGCCTGCGCGCGGTGCACGCGCTGACCCACGGGCATCCGCTGCAGGCGTTGCACGACAACGTGTTCGGGATCGCCGTCGTGGGGGCGGTCGCGGTGTGGTGGGTGGCCTGGCTGGTGGCGCGTGTGCGGGGACGCCCGCTGTCGCTTCGGCCGGTCCGCGTCGCGATGGTCGTCGCGCTCGTCGTGATGCCGGTGTTCACCGTCCTGCGCAACCTGCCGATCGGCCACTTCCTTGCGCCTTAAGGCATGCCGAGACGTCCCCCGCCCATAACCCGGGGAGCCCCGCTCGCTACCATCGCGGACACGTCTATTTCGGGGAAAGGTCGGTGCGCGTGAGCGTGCTCCAGGACATCCTGGTCGGCGTGCGGGAGGACCTGGCTCGCCGCCAGGTGACGACGCCGCTCGACGCTCTGAAGGAGCGTGCCGCCGCCCGGCCCGCGCCGATCGACGGCCTCGCCGCACTGTCCGGACCCGACGTCTCCGTCATCACCGAGGTGAAGCGCAGCAGCCCCTCGCGCGGTGAGCTGGCGACGATCTCCGATCCCGCCGGGCTCGCCCGCGAGTACGCCGCGGGCGGGGCGCACGCGATCAGCGTGCTCACCGAGGAGCGGTGGTTCACCGGATCGCTCGAGGACCTCACCGCGATCCGCCAGGCGGTCGACGTACCCGTGCTGCGCAAGGACTTCGTGGTCAGCTCGTACCAGCTGTGGGAGGCCAGGGCGTACGGCGCCGACCTCGTGCTGCTGATCGTCGCCGCGCTCGAGCAGGAGGCGCTCGTCTCGCTCGTCGAGCGGGCCGAGTCGATCGGGCTCACCCCGCTCGTCGAGGTCCACGACGAGGAGGAGGTGCCCCGCGCGCTCGCCGCCGGCGCGCGGATCATCGGCGTGAACGCGCGCGACCTGCGCTCGATGGAGGTCGACCGCAGCCGGTTCGGCCGGCTGGCCGAGATCATCCCGTCCTACGTCGTCAAGGTCGCCGAGTCCGGCGTACGCGGCACCCGCGACCTGTTGTCGTACGCGCAGGCGGGCGCGGACGCCGTCCTCGTCGGCGAGTCGCTCGTCCAGCACGACGACCCGCGCCAGGCCGTCGCCGAGCTGGTGACCGCGGGCGCCCACCCCGCGAGCAGGCACGAGCCCCGCCCGTAGCTCCGCCGAGCCGGCTCGTCGCCCGGGCCTGCGTGCCCGTAGGCTGCGGACATGAGCAACGCAGCAGCGGACGCGTTCTTCGGCCACTTCGGGCGTTACGGCGGCAGGTTCGTCCCCGAGGCGCTCATCGCGGCGCTCGACGAGCTGGACGTGGAGTACCGCAAGGCGTGGTCCGACGACGGGTTCCGCGGCGAGTTCGACCGCATGCTGCGCGAGTACGCGAACTGCCCGAGCCCGTTGTACGAGGCCACCCGGCTCTCCGCCTCGCTCGGCGCCCGGGTGCTGCTCAAGCGCGAGGACCTCAACCACACCGGCGCGCACAAGATACGCAACGTGCTCGGCCAGGCCCTGCTCACGAAGCGGATGGGCAAGCCGCGGGTCATCGCCGAGACCGGCGCGGGCCAGCACGGCGTGGCGAGCGCGACGGCGTGCGCGTACCTCGACCTCGAGTGCGTGGTCTACATGGGCGAGGAGGACACCCGCCGGCAGGCGATGAACGTCTCGCGCATGCGGCTGCTCGGCGCGGAGGTCGTGCCTGTCGGCACGGGTTCGCGGACGCTCAAGGACGCCATCAACGAGGCCCTGCGCGACTGGGTCACCAACGTCGACACAACGCACTACCTGCTCGGCACCGCGGCGGGCCCGCACCCGTTCCCTTCGATGGTCCGTGACTTCGTCGGCGGGATCAGCGTCGAGGCGCGGCAGCAGAGCCTCGACAAGCTCGGCCGGTTGCCCGACGCCGTGTGCGCTTGCGTCGGCGGCGGTTCCAACGCGATCGGCAGCTTCCACGCGTTCGTGCCCGACGAGGGTGTGCGGCTGTTCGGGTACGAGGCCGGCGGCGACGGCGTCGCGACCGGCCGGCACGCGGCCAGCATCACCGGCGGCGCGGTCGGCGTCCTGCACGGCGCGCGTACGTACCTGCTGCAGGACGAGGACGGCCAGACCGTCGAGAGCCACTCGATATCCGCGGGCCTGGACTACCCCGCCGTCGGCCCCGAGCACGCGTACCTGCACGACACCGGTCGCGTGACGTACGAGCCGGTCACCGACGCCGAGGCGATGGACGCGTTCCGGCTGCTGTGCCGCACCGAGGGCATCATCCCGGCGATCGAGTCCGCGCACGCGATCGCGGGCGCGCGGCGGGTCGCCCGTGAGCTCGGGCCCGACGCCGTGATCGTCGTCACCTTGTCCGGCCGCGGCGACAAGGACGGCGACACCGCGGCGGAGTGGTTCGCAGGCCACCCGGAGGAGGGGAGGCGCGCGTGAACGTCACGGACGCGTTCGAGCGCGCACGGGCCGAGGGCCGGCGCGTCCTGGTCGGCTACCTGCCCGCGGGTTTCCCGTCCTACGACGGCTGCGTGGCCGCGCTCGCGGCGATGGTGAAGGCGGGCGTCGACGTCGTCGAGGTCGGCCTGCCGTACAGCGACCCCGTCATGGACGGGCCCATCATCCAACGTGCGGCCGAGCGCTCGCTCGCCCAGGGCACGCGCACCACGGACGTCCTGCGCACCGTCGAGGCGGTCGCGGAGATGGGCGTCCCCGCGCTCTGCATGACGTACTGGAACCCGGTCTCGCGCTACGGCGTGGACAGGTTCGCCGCCGACCTCGCCGGCGCGGGCGGCGCCGGGCTGATCACGCCCGACCTCATCCCCGACGAGGCGGACGACTGGCTCGCCGCGAGCGACCGGCACCGGCTCGACCGCGTGTTCCTGGTCGCGCCGAGCTCCGCAGACGCGCGGCTCGCATGCACGGTGGCGGCGTGCCGCGGGTTCGTCTACGCGGCCTCGCTCATGGGCGTCACGGGCACGCGGGAGAAGACCAGCGAGCAGGGCAGGGCGCTGGTGGCCCGCGTGCGCGAGGTCACCGCGCTGCCCGTCGGCGTCGGGCTCGGCGTCTCCAACGGCGCGCAGGCGGCCGAGGTGGGCGGTTACGCCGACGCCGTCATCGTCGGCTCGGCATTCGTCCGCACACTGCTCGATGCGGAGACGCCGGACGCGGGTGTCGACGCCGCCGCAGATCTAGCGGCCGATCTCGCGTCCGGCGTCCGGTCGCCCGGCTGACTCACGGCGGTGTGGGGGACGGCGAGCTGTGCTTCGCCGCGAGCTGGGTCACCGTCTGCTGGAACTTCTCCGGTGTGGCGATGCTCGCGTCGGCCCGCTGGAGGTTGCCGCCGAAGACGAGCCTCCCGTCGAGCAGGAGCGTCGGCGTCGTGACGTGCGCGAACCTGTGGTCGAAGTCCCGCTGCACACGGGTGAGCCACGGCCGGTACGTCCCGTCCGACACGCACGACCGGAACGTCGCCGTGTCGAGCCCGTCGACGCGCTCCGCCAGGTCGAGCACCCGCTGCCCGGTGAACCCGTCCTCGGTCTCCGGCGGCTGGTTCGTGTAGAGCACGTCGTGGAACGGCCGGAACCTCCCCGCCACGAACGCGCACGCCGCCGCGTTGCCCGCGACCTTCGAGCCGGACGTCCCCGGGTCGTTGCCGTCGATCACGGTGGCGATGTGGTACTCGACCCGGAGCTTGCCGGCGTCGACGAGCGAACGGACCATGTCGCCGAAGGCGTCCTCGAACTGCTTGCATGAAGGACAACGGAAGTCTTCGAAAACAGTGAGGGTGACCGGTGCGGTGCGTTCGCCGACGGGGATCGCCAGGGCGCCTGCCACGGTGCCGGGCGGTGTCGGCCCGTGCGTCTTCGACCGCTGGTTCTGGACGACGACGCCGATGACGACGACGGCGACGACCAGAGCGGCGACACCCGCGGTGACGGCGATGATCCGGGACCGCCGCCGGCGTTGCGGCCTGCGTTCCTGTTCCTGCCGCAGCAGTCCACGGGCGAGCGCCTTGTTCTCCCTGCGCCTGGCCATCGGTGCGGGGTCGTCAGCCCTTCGACGACGGTGCCGGCGACGAGCCCTTGCCTGCCGCCATACTGTCGACGGTCCGCTCGAACGCCTGCGGTGACGCCATCTCGGCGGGGAGCTGTTCCACCGTGCCGCCGAGCACGACCTTGCCGTTCAGCAGCATCGACGGCGTCGCGACCCGGCCGTTGAACCTGGTGTCGAACTGGCTCTGCACCTTCTGCAGCCAGCCGTGGTACCAGTCGTTCTGCACGCACGACCTGAACGTCTTGTCGTCGGCGAGGCCCGGCACCTGTTTCGCCAGGCTCAGCACCTTGGCGGTGGTGAACCCGTCGGTCTGCTCGTCCGGCTGGTTGCGGTAGAGCACGTCGTGGTACGCGCGGAACTTCGTCTGGCTGATGTCGGACGCGCACGCCGCCGCGTTGCCGGCGACCTTGGAACCGTTGGTGCCCGGGTTGTTCGCGTCGATCAGCGACGCGAGGTGGTACTGGACCTTGAGCTTGCCCGCATCCTCGAGCTTCTCGATGGTCGCGTTGAAGCCGCCGGAGCCGTTGGCGCCGAGCTCGAACTGTTTGCAGGCGGGGCAGCGGAAGTCCTCGTAGACCGTGAGCGTGACCGGCGCGTTCGCCTTGCCGACCTGGACCGCGAGGCCGTTCGCCACGGCGTTCTTGGGCGTCCCGCCCTTGCGCGCGTTCGCGGCCTGGTTGTTGAGCACGGCGATGCCGACGGCGACCACGGCGACGACGAGCACGAGCGCCCCCGCGGTGATGCCGAGGAGCCTGTTGCGCCGGGACCGTTGCCGGCGGCGCTCCATCTCCTGGCGCAACCGCTCGCGGTTGGCGGCCTTCTGCTCCTTGCGCGAGGCCATCGAGCCCTACCCTTCCTCGTCTACGTCGTCACGTCTGTGTAACGGTGCCGGCGGCCGTCAGGTTCTGTCGCCCGCGCGTGTGACCGCAGTCATACGGTACAAAGGGCGGAGGACGCCGGTACGGCGTAGTCCCCTACCGATCGATCACCTCGTGGAGCGAGAACGTGGCCAAGACCTCGACGGGTTCCCGCGCGACCGGCGGTCGCGGCGGCGTCCAGCGTACGTCGGTGAAGGGCGGCTCAGGCAACAGGAAGGGCACGACTTCCAGCGACCTCACAGGCTCGTGCCGCGTCCTCGCGCGGGTGACGCCGTGGGTCACGCTCGGGTGCCGGGTGCTGCTGGCGGTCGTGCTCGGCTACGCGGGCTACTCGAAGGTCACCGAGCCGCTCGGCGCGGCGCGCGCGGTGCGTGCGTACCAGATCCTGCCCGAGAGCGCCGTGACGACGGTGGGGTACGGGCTGCCGTTCCTCGAGATCGTGCTCGCGCTGCTGTTGCTCGTCGGCCTCGCGACGCGGTTCGCCGGGCTCGCGGCGGCGTTGCTGATGCTGGTGTTCATCGCCGGCATCGCCTCGGTGTGGGCGCGCGGCATCTCCATCGACTGCGGCTGCTTCGGCGGCGGCGGCCAGGTCGCGGCCGGGCAGACGCAGTACCCGTGGGACATCCTCCGTGACGCCGGGCTGTTCCTCGCCGCGGCGTGGATCGCGGTGTTCGCGCCCGGCAGGTTCGCCCTGGACGGCAAGATCCTCGGCGATCCGGTAGCTTCCCGCTAGTGGAGCCTCATATCCTCGCGGCCATCCCGAGCCCGACGCAGAACGCCTGGCCCGTCGCCGGCATCCCGGTCCACGCGTACGCGCTCTGCATCATCGCCGGGATCATCGTCTCGCTGTGGCTCACCTCGCGCCGCTGGCGGCAGCGGGGCGGCCGGCCCGGCACCGTCGCCGACATCGCCACCTGGGCGGTGCCGTTCGGCCTGGTCGGCGCGCGCCTCTACCACGTGGTCACCGACTACGAGCTCTACTTCGGCCCCGGCAAGAACCCATGGGAGGCGTTCGCCGTCTGGCAGGGCGGCCTCGGCATCTGGGGCGCCGTCGCGGGCGGCGTGCTCGGCGGGTGGGTCGGCTGCCGCCGCAAGGGGATCTCGATCGCGGCGTTCGCCGACGCCGCCGCGCCGGGCATCGTCCTGGCGCAGGCGATCGGCCGCTGGGGCAACTGGTTCAACAACGAGCTGTACGGCCGTCCCACCGACCTGCCGTGGGGCCTCACCGTCTACCAGATCGACCCCGCGACGTTCCGGGCGGTCACCGAGAACGGCCACCCGGTGGTCGTCGGGGTGTTCCAGCCCACGTTCCTGTACGAGTCCCTCTGGTGCGTGCTCGTCGCGGTGCTCGTGCTGTGGGCCGACAAGCGGTTCCTGCTGGGCCACGGCCGCGCGTTCGCGCTCTACGTGGCGGCGTACACGGTCGGACGCGCCGGGTTCGAGTACATGCGGATCGACCCGGCCCACCACGTCCTCGGCCTGCGGCTGAACGACTGGACCAGCATCGTCGTCTTCGCCGCCGCCGCCGCCTACCTCGTCGTCAACCGGGGGAAGGGACGCGAGGAGACCGTCGAGCCGGAGCCCGACGACGAGCCCGGCCGGCCCGGACGCGTCCGTAGGTCCGCGGCCGTCGCCGCCGCAGCGGACGCCGACGACGCCGACCCGGCCGAGCCGGACGGCGTGGGGGAGAACCCCGACGCCGAGGACCCCGACGAGCCCGAGCCGCGCGTCGACGACGAGCTGGTCGAGGAGCCGGACGCCGAGGACGAGCCCGACGACGCCGACAAGGCGCTCGCCGAGCACGAGGCCAGGCGCGCCGGCAACCGCCCGTCCTGACTCCACCCGACGAACCAGGGCTTCCCGCGCCCTGCAGGCCGTGCGAAGCCCTGGTTGATCATGAGAACATGATCAACCAGGGGGCCGTCTCAGCCAGCGGACGTTCGCGTCGGGCGCCTTGACCCCTCTTGTAACCTGAAAGCCACGCCCGGGCCAACGCCGTCCCCGGCAACGTTGCGATCCAGCACGTCGCCAGGTTCGAGGGGAGGCGCCGTGACACAGGCACCTCGCGGCGGTCTTTACGCGGCCGAGCACGAACACGACTCCTGTGGGGTCGCGTTCGTCGCCGACCTCTCCGGCCAGCGCACGCACCACATCGTCGACAAGGCGCTGCACGCGCTGCGCAACCTCGAGCACCGTGGCGCGTCCGGCAGCGAGCCGGACAGCGGCGACGGCGCGGGCATCCTCACCCAGGTGCCGGACGCCTTCTACCGCGAGGTCGCCGGCGTCGAGCTGCCGGTGCAGGGTGCCTACGCCGTCGGCACCGCGTTCCTGCCCGTCCCCGACGACGAGCGGGCGCACGCGGTCGCCGCGGTCGAGGCGATCTGCCGCGAGGAGGGCCTGCGGGTGCTCGGCTGGCGCGACGTGCCCGTCGCGCCCGACCTGCTCGGTGCGACGGCGCGTGCCGCGATGCCGGTGTTCCGCCAGCTGTTCGTCGCGGCCGCCGCCGGCCGCGTCGTCGGCATGGGCCTGGAACGCATGGCTTTCTGCGCACGCAAGCGTGCCGAGCGCGAGGCCGGCGTGTACTTCCCCTCGCTGTCGGCGCGCACCGTCGTCTACAAGGGCATGCTCACGCCGACGCAGCTCGAGTCGTTCTTCCCCGATCTCGAGGACGAGCGCTACCGCACCGCGCTCGCGCTCGTGCACTCCAGGTTCAGCACCAACACGTTCCCGTCCTGGCCGCTCGCGCACCCGTACCGCTACAT
>JAFMQP010000127.1 GCA_017354575.1 Acidothermales bacterium
CACGACCACGAACAACATCCTCCGGCCGCGGGACACGGCGGCGCACATCGACCTGCGCCGGTACCCCGCGCCGCCCGATCTCGACCGGTACGTCGAACGGTTCTGGGCCGTGCACTGGGATCTCGACGAACCCTACGAGGTCGAGCTCATCCCGCACCCGTGCGTCAACGTGACCTTCCTGCCCGTCCTCGGCGGGGAGGTGCACGGCGTCGGCACGCACACGTCGAAGCACCCGCTGGTGGGGCGGGGCCAGGTGTTCGGCGTGAAGTTCCGGCCGGGCGGGTTCGCGGCGTACCGGCATGTGAGCGCGGCGGCGTTCACGGACCGGTCCACGCCGGTGCGCGAGGTGTTCGGCGCGAGCGCCGACGAGCTGGCCGACGCCGTCCTCGCGACCCCGGACGACGCACGACGCGTCGAGCTGGTCGCGGCGTACCTGCGGCAGCGGTTCACCGTCGACGACACGGCCTACCAGCAGGTGCTGCGGGTGATCGGCACGATGCTCGACGACCGCACGATCACCCGCGTCGACCAGGCGGCGGAGCGCTGCGGCATGTCACCGCGCACGCTGCAGCGGCTGTTCCGCCGGTACGTCGGCGTCGGGCCGAAGTGGGTGATCCGCCGGTACCGCATGCACGACGGCGCCGAGCGGCTGGCAACCGGCGCGGTGGACGACCCGGCCGCGCTCGCCGTCGAGCTCGGCTGGTTCGACCAGGCGCACTTCACCCGGGACTTCTCGGCGCTCATCGGGATGTCCCCCGTGGAGTACGCGAACGCCTGCGCGGCCGCCGACGACCGCGAGCCGATGGCGGTGCTGACCGCCTGAGCTCGGCACGCCGGCTCACCGCACGGGTGGCGGTGGCGTCGCCCGTCCCGGGAACGGCGAGACTGACGGGGTGAACCGCAACACCGGCCGGCCCGGCCGCATCCTCGTCGTGGACGACGACCCCACGGTCGCCGAGGTCGTCACCCGCTACCTCGAGCACGACGGCCACACCGTCGACCGCGCGCGCGACGGCGCGTCCGCGCTGCGGCAGGCCGCCGCGCGGCGGCCCGACCTCGTCGTGCTCGACCTCATGCTGCCGGGCATCGACGGGTACGAGGTCTGCCGGCGGCTGCGCGCGACCACCTCCGGCGGGGATTGCGGGGGTGGCGGGATGAGCTCCGTCCCCATCGTGATGCTGACCGCCCGCGGCGACGAGACCGACCGCGTCACGGGGCTCGAGCTCGGTGCCGACGACTACGTCACCAAGCCGTTCAGCCCGCGCGAGCTGGCGTTGCGCGTGCAGTCGGTGCTGCGCAGGTCGCGGGCGACCACCGTGCCCGCGCCGGGCGAGCTGCTGCGCGACGGCGACCTGACCGTCGACGTCGGCGCGCACGAGGCCCGCCTCGGCGGGGAGCTGCTGTCGCTGACCGTCCGCGAGTTCGAGCTGCTCGTGCACCTGCTGCGGCACCCGCGGCAGGCGTTCACGCGAGCCGAGCTGCTCGACCGCGTGTGGGGCTGGTCGTTCGGCGACCACTCGACGGTGACGGTGCACGTCCGCCGGCTGCGGGAGAAGATCGAGGCCCGGCCGACCGAGCCGGTCCGCATCGTCACGGTGTGGGGCGTCGGCTACCGCTACGAGCCCGCGGGCTCGGACGTCGCGGAGGACTCATGAGCGCCCGCGCGCTGCTGTTCGTCGTGTTGTACGCCGTGCCCGCGACGGCCGTCGTCGCCGCCGTCGGCGCCGCGGCACTGTACGCGTTGCGGCGGCGTTCGCTGCGCCTGCTGCAGGTGGTCGCGGCCGCCGCCACGGTGCTCGCGCCGCTCGCCGGCGTCGTCGTGGTCGTCGAGGCCATGCTGATCAACCGGCACGACTTCACCGTCGTGATGGTCGTCCTGGTGGTCGCCGCACTGGCCGGCGTCGTCGCCGCGTGGCTGCTCGGCCGGCGCATCGTCGCCGCCAGCGGCGCGCTGGCGGACGCCGCGCAGGTCGTCGGGTCCGGCTACCGGCCGCCCGCCGGGCTGCCCACCGAGCTGGAACGCGTCTCCCGCCGGCTGGCCGACACCGACGAGCGGCTGATCCACGCCCGCGGGCGGGAGACGGCGCTGGAGGTGAGCCGGCGCGACCTCGTCGCGTGGATGTCGCACGACCTGCGGACGCCGCTCGCCGGCATCCGCGCCATGGCCGAGGCGCTCGAGGACGGCGTCGCCCGCGACGAGGACACGATGCGGCGGTACCACCGGCAGATCCGCGAGGAGGTCGACCGGCTCACCGGGATGGTCGACGACCTGTTCGAGCTGTCCCGCATCCACGCCGGCGCGCTGCAGCCGCGGCTGCAGCAGGTGGGGCTGGAGGACCTGGTCGCGGACGCCGTCGCCACCGTGTCGCCGGTCGCGGACGCCAAGGGCGTGCGCGTCGTCGGCGAACCGGCGTCCGGTGTCGTCCTGCGCGTCGACCCGGACGGCATCGGCCGCGTGCTGCGCAACCTGCTCGGCAACGCGATCAGGCACACGCCGTCGGACGGGACGGTCGAGGTGACGGCCGGCGTCGACGGCGGCGTGGTCAGCGTCGCGGTCACCGACTCGTGCGGCGGCATCCCGGAGGCCGACCTGTCGCACGTGTTCGACGTGGCGTTCCGGGGCGAGGCGGCGCGCACGCCGGTAGCCGAGGGCGGCGGCGGCCTCGGGCTCGCGATCGCGAAGGGCATCGTCGAGGCGCACGCCGGTGACATCGGCGTCGTCAACACCGGCCCCGGCTGCCGGTTCTCGGTGCGGCTGCCGCTGCCCGCCTGAGCAGGCCGAGCGCCGTGCGTGTAGCCCTGTCCCGGCGAAGTTGTGACAAGTAGGCTCGCCCTCATGTCTGGAGACGTCGCGGTCGTCATCGCCGCGAAGGACGAGGCGGACCGGATCGAGGCCACCGTCCGCGCCGCCGGCACACTCGACGGCGTCGACGTGGTGGTCGTCGTCGACGACGGCTCGACCGACGGCACGGGCGAGATCGCGCGGAAGGCGGGCGCGTACGTCGTCCGGCACGACCGCAACCGCGGCAAGGCGGCGGCGATGACGAGCGGCGCGGACGTCGCCGCCGTGCTGGACGACCGCGACCGGCGGGAGTCCCCGCGGCACCTGCTCTTCCTCGACGGCGACCTCGGCGAGACCGCCGGGACGACGGACGTCCTCGTCACCCCCGTGCGCGGCGGCGTCGCCGACATGACCATCGCGGTCATGCCGCGGGTCGGCGGCGCGGGCGGGCACGGCTTCGTCGTCCGGCTGTCCCGCGAGGGCATCCGCCGGGCCACCGGCTGGACGGCCACGCAGCCGCTGAACGGCATGCGCTGCCTCAACCGGGAGGCGTTCGACGCGGCCCGGCCGCTCGCCCCCGGCTGGGGCGTGGAGACCGCGCTCACCATCGACCTGCTCCGCAAGGGCTTTCGCATCATCGAGGTCGACACACCGATCGCGCACCGCGTCACGGGTACCGACCTCCGCGCGCAGATCCACCGCGGCCGCCAGTTCGTGGACGTGGCACGAGCGTTGGTCTCCCGCGACGCCGGCCCGACCGCGCTGGCCCGCGTACGCGGACGGCTCGACGATTTGCGCCGGCCCGCCGGGGGGCGGCGCCCGTAGGCGTCGGTCATGGTGGTGTCCGAGAGCAGGCGGGAACCGAAGCCGGTGGACGGGCCGAGGTCGCCGGGTGAGCGCGCGCCCGTCGGTCGCCGCACGCGTTCGGCCAGGGTACTGGGCCGGGTGTCCCTGGCCGGTATCGCCGTCTCGGTCGGTCTGGCCGTCGTCGTCGGCGCGGCGGGCCCGTCGGTCGCCGAGCCGCCGCTCGGACCGCCGACCGGCTGGCCTCCGTACGCCGCGGGCGGCGGGTGGCCGACGTGGATCGTCGTCTGGCTGCTCGCCGCCGCGACGGCGCTCGGCGGCGTCTCGCTCGGGCTCGCCCTCGTCGCGCTGCGGCGCGGCTGGCAACCGGACGCGCGCCGGCTGGTCGCCGCAAGCGTGCTCGCCTGCGTGGCGCTGGTACTCGTCCCGCCGATGGGCTCCGCCGACCACCTGAGCTACGCGGCGTACGGGCGGATGGCCACCCGGGGCCTGGACCCGTACTACTACTCGCCGTACCGCGTGATGCGCGGCGGCGACCCGATCGCGAAGGCGGTCGAGCCGCCGTGGCTCCACACGACCTCGGTGTACGGCCCCGTCGCGACCGCGGAGCAGGCGCTGGCATCGTGGCTCGGCGGCACCTCGGTGCGGATGACCGTGTTCGCCCTCGCCGTGCTGAACGCGCTCGCGTTCCTGCTGGCGGGGTCCCTGCTGTACGTCGCCACCCGCGGCGATCCGGCCCGGCGGTCCCGGGCCGCCGTGCTGTGGTCGGTGAACCCGTTGCTGCTCTACGCGGGCGTCGCCGGGGCGCACGTCGACGTGCTGATGGTCGCTGCGCTGATCGGCGCGACGCTGGCCGTCCGGCGCAGCGGGCTGCTCGCCGGGCTGCTGCTCGGCATCGCCATGGCCGTGAAGCTGCCGGCCGCGTTGGGCGCCGCGGGGATCGCGTGGGCGTTCCGGCGCCGGCTCGAGTCGCTGTTCGTCGCCGCTGCCGCGTCGCTCGCGGTGGTCGCGACCGCGTACGCGCTCGCCGGCCCGTACGCGTTCGACCAGATCTCCCGGGCGTCGAAGTACATCTCGCTCGCCACGCCCGGACGGCTGCCGCTCGCCTATCTCGACGAGGCCATCGGTCCGGTCCAGACCCGGCTCGTGCTACGCCTCGCCGGCATCGTCGCGCTCGCCGTGGTGACCGTCCTGCTCCTGCGCTGGGCGCACCGCCGGTTCGGACCGTCCGGCACCGGCCCGCTGCCCGCGGGCCCGGTCCCCGACGACCCGGCGGCCGCGGCCGACGAGCGGCTGCGTCTCGCGGTGTGGGTGACCGGCGCGTTCGCGGTGGCGTGGCTGTTCACGGCGCCGTACGCGCTGCCCTGGTACGACGCCCTCGGCTGGGCGTTCCTCGCGCTGCTCCCGTCGAGCCGGCTGGACGCGCTGTTCCTGTTCCGCGGCGTCGTGCTGGCGCTCGCGTACGTGCCGGGCCGGGTCGAGCTGCCGAAGGAAGTCGCCCACGTGACCCTGCAGTTCCGGGCCCACGTCGCGCCGTACCTCACGCTCGCGGTCCTGGTCGCGGTGGTGGTCGTGCTGCTCGCCGTCCCGGGTCGCACCCGCCTGCCCGCCGCGCCGACCCCAAAGTGACCGCGTGGGTAGGTTTGTCGCAGGCACGTCGGAGGGAACCCATGGCAGCTGCGATGCGCGTCGACCTGCGGTCGGACACCGTCACCCGCCCCACGCCCGCGATGCGGAAGGCGATGGCGGACGCCGAGGTCGGCGACGACCTGTTCGGCGACGACCCCACGGTGAACCGGCTGCAGGACCGGGTCGCGGAGCTCACCGGCAAGGCCGGCGCCGTCTACCTCCCGACCGGCTCGCTGTGCAACCAGATCGCCATGCACGCGTACGCGCGGTCCGGCCACGTCGTCGTGTGCGAGGAGACCGCGCACGCCGGTGACCACGAGCTGTCCTCGACGGCGCTGATCTCCGGAGTCGCGTTCCGCAAGGTGCGCGGCGAGTCGCGCGGCCTGCTGAGCGCGGCGCAGGTCGCCGCCGCGCTCGAGCCGGACCCGTACGGCATGACGGTCGCCGACCTCGTCACGATCGAGAACACCCACCAGGTCGGTGGCGGCACCCCGATGCCGGTGGACGACGTACGCGCCGTCGCCAAGGTGTGCGCCGACCGCGGCGTACCGCTCTACCTCGACGGAGCGCGCATCTTCAACGCCTGCACCGTGACCGGCGCCCAGCTCGGCGACTACGCCGCCGAGGTCGACGCCATGATGTTCTGCCTGTCCAAGGGCCTGGGCGCGCCGATCGGTTCGATGCTCGTCGGCGACGCCGAGTTCGTCGAGGAGGCGAGACGGCTGAAGATCCTGCTCGGCGCGGGCTGGCGGCAGGCGGGCGTGCTCGCGGCCGCCGGGCTCGTCGCGCTCGAGGAGGGGCCGGGCCGGTTGCACGAGGACCACGCGAACGCACGCCGGCTGGCCGAGGGCGTCGCGGAGGTCGTGCCGGGCGGGATCGACCTCGACGGCGTACGGACCAACATCGTGTTCGTCGACATCACCGGCACCGGCCGGCCGCTGGCCGACTGGGTGGCCGCCCTCGCGCGCGCCGGCGTCCTCGTGACCACGGTCGGCGGGAAGGTGCGGATGCTCACCCATCGGGACGTCTCGGCCGCCGGCGTCGACGCCGCGCTGACCGCCTGGCGTGACGTGGCGGCGCAGCTCGCCGGCTGAGCTCAGTTGGTGGACTCGCTCGGCGCGTCCTCGTGGGCCGCGCCGTCCGCGGTCTCGGCGGCTCCGGCGGCCGCCTCGACGGCGAGGTCGTCGGCGACGGCACGGGCGCTCGCCGCGACCGCGAGCGGGATCGCGACCATCATGCCGGCGGCGGGGATTGCGATGCCGGAGTCGTTGACGAACGTGGAGATCACCAGCGTGACGAGCAGGGCGAGCAGCGCCGCGCGGAACGACGGGACCTGCTCGAACACCCGCTGCAGCGCGGCGGCGTGCCACTCGACCGGGCGCATCAGCACGAACGCGAGGAACAGCACGCCGATGACGACGAGCAGCGACAGGCCGTAGTTGCTGATCAGGATGGACAGGTTCGCGCCGAGCTTGCGGGTGATGACGCCGCCCGCGTCACCGTCGATCACCTGCGCGACGAACCGGCCGAGGTGGGACCGCTGGTCGGCCGGGCGCAGGTAGTCGAGGTACGCGATCACCGTGACCGCGACGATGCCGGAGGCGAGGATCGCGACCAGCCACCGCACGTTCAGCCGGTGTCCGCTGAGCAGCATCGCGAAGACGACGATGCCGGGCAGGAAGCCGATCACGCCGCCGAAGTCGCTGCCCCACGCGGGCCAGCCGTCGAGCAGCACCGCGAAGACACCGAGCAGCAGAACGGTGGCGAGCGCGACGGACCGGTGCAGGTAGCGCTGTAACCAGTGGTACAGGCCGGCGAGGAAGATCATCACGCCGGTGGCGAACAGCGCGAACATGATGTTGCCGAATCCGTAGAACCGGGCACCGATCACCACCGGATACCCGAGCAGCCCGGACAGCTGCATGTGCGAGCCGGTGAGCACGTCCACGCCGAGCACGGCCCCGGTGGTGCCGGCGACGATCGTCGGCGGGCCGATCAGATGGTTGCGCCACGGCCCGCCCAGCGCGAGCGCCATGATCGCGGCGACGAACATGATGCAGATGCCGATGAGCGCAGGTAACGGATGCCCGGTGTACCACCACGGCACCAGGTTCGCGAGGAACGACGCCGCAGGTACCGAGGCGCCGGCCAGCGCGGTGACCTGCACGACACGGAGCACCCGCCGGCGTTGCACAGGTGTCGACCAGCGACGGCGCAGGCCGATCGCGGCGACGATGTAGATGACGAGCTGACCGACCTCGAGCACGATGTTGAAGGCGGGCGTGAGGTCGCGGGTGACCTTGTTCGCGTAGTCGATCCCCCGCAGCCGGTCGACGACGTCGGCGACGTCGGAGTCGTAGCGGTCACCTGCGCGCAGCGGCGTGCCGACCATCGCCGAGGTCTGCGCGTGACCGTGGCCCAGCAGCTGCAGCAGGGTGGGGGTGACGTCGGTGAGCTGCATAATGTCGTCGCGGCGGGTGGACGCGCTGCCCAGCCACCGGCCCTCGAACGGGTGCTCGCCGAGGCTCGGGCCGTGCGCGATCGCCACGTGCATCTGCGCGTAGTCGTAGCGGTCGGACATGCCGAGCACGAGCACCGTGGCGTCCGGGGGCAGGGCCGCCATCGTGTCGGCGAGCGTGCTGTCCGCCTGCTGCGGCGACGCGTGCAGCCCGGCGTCGACGAAGGTGAGCGGGCAGTCGCGGACGATCGACGGGAGGTCGGAGATCGGGCCGCGGTGGTCGGTGACGACGCCGTCCGGTGTGGCGGACGCGAGCAGCGCTCCGGGCCCCGACGCGCCGACGCACTGGTGGTACCTGCGCAGAGTCGCGGGCAGGGTGCCGAGCCGGGTGCCGTACTCGCCGTTCGCGTTGACGGTGCGGTACGCCTGCCAGTCGTCGACGGTGCGGATGCCGTTGGACTTGGTCGTCTTCGGGTACTGCGGGCACTGCGGCGGCGCGTCGTCGGCCGCGGTCGGTGTGGGAGTGGGACTGGGCGCCTGTCCGCGTTCCTCGGGCGTCGGCATCCGCGCGCGGCTGCCGGCGTTGACGGTGAGCCACGACTCCACGGGACAGGTGAGCCGGGCGTCGACGCGGGCGGTCATCGACCCGGACGCCCCCACGCCGGCGAGCCGCCAGAGCGACGGAGTGGTGTGCGGGTCGACGTTCTGCCAGGTGAGCCCGGGCATGCCGACGACCACGACCGGGCCGGGCACGCGGCTCGGCTGCGCCTCCGCGGTGGACGAGAAGGCGCCGAACGCCAGCGCCGCCACCAGCAGCGCCGTGAGCGCCACCGGCAGGCGTCTCACCCACGAAGGCATGCGCGCCAGGCTACCGACCGACTCGCGGTCACCGTCCCGCCCTGTCCACGTCGGCCGCAGTTGTCCACAAATTCGTTATCGGCCATGTTCTCCGCGGCCGCTGCTGCCGACGACAAGGGTGAGGAGTCGCTTCGTGACCCCTTCGGGATCGGTGTGGACGGCGAGGTGATCGGATGGATGACGCGCGACGGCCCAGCCTGCATTGGCGGCCGAACGGGACGCGTCCGTGTAGGCGTCGCTCAGCAGCAGGTACGCGCACCTGGGTGGCGGCCAGCCGGCCGGCTCCGGCGCGCGCTCGTCGAGGAACGCGACCGGTATCGGTCGCAGCTCGCCGACGACGGCGTCCCGCGCCACGGCGTCGGGGAGGAGCGCAGCGATCTCCTCCGGTGCGAACCACTCGTGCCACGGCGGCAGCATCCCCTCTCGGGTGAGCGGGCGCAGCTGGTCGACGAGTTCCGCCGGCGCCGTGTCGAACCAGCTCCGGCCCGGGTGCGGGAGGCCCGCGTCCACGAACACCGCGGCGGCCACCGGCGTTTCCACGGCGTCGCAGACGGCCGGCAGCAGCGGGCCCGCGCCGCTGTGCGCGACGAGCGCGACCGGCCCGTCGGCGTCCGCGACCGTCTCCGCGACGGCGTTCGCGAGCGCCGGACGGTACGGCGGCGGACCGTCGAGCACATGGGT
>JAFMQP010000012.1 GCA_017354575.1 Acidothermales bacterium
CGTCGGCGTGCGCGCTCGTCACGATCTCGTGCAGCCGCGTGCGCTCGTGCTCGGGCATCGGGCCGTCACCGGTCCAGGTGAACGCCGCCGTCCAGTCGTCGCTCACCAGCGGCATGAACGTGTGGTGCAGGCCGCCGCCGAGGTCGGCGAGCCGTCCGTCGTACGACGTGTGCCGCGTCGGCCGGCTGGTCATGGCCGTGCGCGGACGGTCGCCGCTGAGGACGGCCGTCACCGCGCCCTCGGTCAGTTCGCGGTCCTGCCACGACGAGACCAGCCCGGGGAACTGGCGCAGCGCGTCCTCGACCGCCGGATACAGGTCCGGGTGGGCGTGCTTGAGGTCGACGAGCAGCTGGAACTCCGGGTGCCCGGGGAACACGCTGCCGTCGTGATGGGCGGCGAGCCGGGCCAGTGGTTCGAGATACGCCGACGCCAGCGTGCGGGACGGATCGGTGTCGGCCCGGTGATGGCCGACGAGCACCTCGCCGCCGACGTACCAGACGTCGGCCTCCACACTGGTGAAGCCGTGCTCGAGAGCGTCGAGGAGTGGGCGGTCGTGGTCGCTGTCGCTGTGGGCGTGGGCCCCGTGCAACGGCGTGACGTTCGTCAGGTCGATCTCGGCCGGGCGCACGTGTCGCGAGCCTACTCAGCCGAGGTGTCGCCTCCGCCGACACGATGGTGAACGACCGGAAATGATCAGGTGACGGATACGCCCGCGTCGGCCGGCCGCACCAGCAGGACCTCCAGGGTGCGCGGGCCGTGCACGCCCTCGACGCGGTCCAGCTCGATGTCGCTGGTGGCGGACGGCCCGCTCACCCAGGTCAGCGGGTGGCGCGGGTCGAGCCGGGCGACCGCCTCGGGCACGGTGGCGACGACCTGGTCGGCGAACACGACGCACAGGTGGTAGTCCGGCACCAGGCTCAGCGCGCGCCGGCCCTGCCGGTCGCCGGCGTCCAGCACGATGGTCCCCGTCTCGGCGACGCCGACGGCACAGCCGGTGAGGACACCGTCCATCCCGTCGAGGTCGGCGGCCGTCAGGGTGCCGTCGTCGCGGACCGCCTCCACGTCGCTCGCGGCGAGCCAGTCCGGCGGGACGTCGGCGGGCACGACGACGCGGCGGGCGCGGCGGTCGCCGAGGCGAGCCGCCACCGCGGCGGGAAGCGCTTCCGGCGCGACCGCGAGCACGTTCGCGCGGTAGTCCTCGACCCGCTCGGCGAACCGCTCGATCCGGTCCACGCCCGGGTCGCCCCGCCGCCGGTACTCCCGCGGGATCGCGGCGCCCGTGGTGTCCTCGTCGCCTGGCACATCGCGTAGCGCGTCCCGCACCCGCGCGAGGATCTCGTCCCGCGCGCCACCCGTGTCCGAGGTCATGGCAGCACCGTACGGGACCATTTCGTACCGTGACGAATCGATTGGCCCGGTTATACCGAGCGTCGTCCTGATACGTGTGCGGTAACGAGATTCCGCGGCAGCACGATCCGGCGAGTGGAAATCACGGCTGACTCGTCTCGGGGCATTCAGGAGATCAGCGTGTCGGGAGAGCGCCGCGTGTGGTGGCCGGAGACGGCCGGTCACGACAGCGACGCCTACCGGTGGTTGCTGGACGAGACGACGCACCGTCGGGTGCAGGACGGGACCTGCGTTCCCGGCTCGGCGTCGTCGGCTAGCGCCGCTTTCCGTCCGCCGGGGGACGGGGGGATTCTGGGTACGGGGGAATCCGGGGCCCGGGGGGATCGAAGGATCACGACGTCACGACGCCGTGGTCGTATGTGAGTCCGGCCTTTCCGCTGCGACAGAGGAAAGGCCGGACTCACCGATGCCGGTTCAGCCGCGGGTGCGTCGCCACCACGCGCGGAACGACTCCGCGGGAGGTGCGGGGAGGTCGCGGCTGTCGGTCCATCCGGCGAGCGGCCCCGGCAGCCGCCGGACCCGTTCCGCGAGCGGGCGCGACCGGGACGCCACCCGCTCGGCGCGCTCCATCCGGCCCGCATCGGACAGTAACCAGGCTGCTGCACGCAACGCGGTGCGTTCCGGATCGGGCCTGCGGGACGCGCGCTTCGCGTCCACCACCTCGGCGCGCTGCTCCACCAGCACGGACGGGATGTCGATCGCGACCGGGCACACCTCGTAGCACGCGCCGCAGAGGCTGGACGCGTACGGCAGGGCAGCGTCGTGCGGGTCGGCGGTGCCGTGCAGCAGCGGGTTGAGGATCGCCCCGATCGGGCCGGGGTAGACCGAGCCGTACGCGTGCCCGCCGACCCGCTCGTACACCGGGCACACGTTCAGGCAGGCCGAGCACCTGATGCAGCGCAGTGCCTGCCGCCCGACCGCGTCGGCCAACGCGCGGGTACGGCCGTTGTCGAGCAGGACGACGTGCACCTCCTGCGGGCCGTCGCCTGGCGTCACACCGCTCCACGTCGACGTGTACGGGTTCATCCGCTCGGCCGTCGCCGAGCGCGGCAGCAGCTGCAGGAACACCTCGAGGTCGGCCCAGCTCGGCACCAGCTTCTCGATGCCGACGACGGACACCAGCACGTCGGGCAGGGTGAGGCACATCCGGCCGTTGCCCTCGGACTCGACGACGACGAGCGTCCCGCTGTCGGCGACCGCGAAGTTCGCGCCGGAGATGCCGACCTTGGTACGCAGGAACTTCTGCCGCAGGTGCAGGCGTGCCGCCTCGGTCAGGCGGGGCGGGTCGTCGGTCAGGTCGTCCGGCGCGGGACGGCCCGCGCCGGCCATCCGCTCCCTGAAGATGTCGCGGATCTCGGTGCGGTTGCGGTGGATCGCGGGCACCAGGAAATGGCTGGGGAAGTCGTCGCCGAGCTGCACGATGAGCTCGGCGAGGTCGGTCTCCCACGCGGAGACGCCGGCGTCCGCGAGTGCCTCGTTGAGCCCGATCTCCTGCGTGACGATCGACTTGACCTTCACGACGTCGCGGGCGCCGTGCGCCCGGGTCACGTCCAGGACGACGCGGTTCGCCTCGGCGGCGTCGCGCGCCCAGTGCACGTGGCCGCCGGCGTTCCGCACGGCCTGCTCGAACCGTTCCAGGTAGGTGTCGAGGTGCCGCAGCGTGTGGTCCTTGACGGCCGCGCCGGTTGCGCGCAGCTGCTCCCAGTCCGGCATCTCGCCGACGACCCGCGCCCGCTTGGCGCGGATGGTCGACGTCGCCCGCCCCAGGTTCCGACGCAGCTGGGTGTCCGCGAGTGCGGCCCGCGCCGCCTCGGGGAACGCGGGCATGCCGAGGTAGGCGTTCATGCGCCGGCTCCCGTCGATGCGAGCACCTCGGCGAGGTGCATGGCGCGGACGCCGGTACGCAGCCGGCCGAGCAGGCCGCCGATGTGGGTGAGGCACGAGTTGTCGCCGGCGACGACGATCTCGGCCTCGGTCTCGAGCACGTGCGCGACCTTGTCGGCGCCCATCGCGGTCGAGACGTCGGGGTTCTTCAGCGCGAACGTGCCGCCGAAACCGCAGCACTCGTTCGCCGCGGGCAGCTCGACGAGGTCGAGCCCGTCCACGGCGCGCAGCAGCCGCAGCGGGCGGTCGCCGACGCCGAGCAGCCGCAGCGAGTGGCAGGTCGGGTGGTAGGTGACCCGGTGCGGGAACTTCGCGCCGACGTCGACGACGCCGAGCACGTCGACGAGGAACTCGCTCAGCTCGTGGACGCGCGGCGCGGCGGCGGCGACGTCCGCGCGCAGCCGCTCGTCGCCCGCCTCCGCCGCGACCGTCTCGTGGTAGTGCTTCGCCATGCCGGCGCACGAGCCGGACGGCACGACGATCGCGTCGTAGCCGCGGAACGCGTCGACGAAGCCGCGCACGATCGGAACGCACTCGCGCCGGTAGCCGCTGTTGAAGTGCATCTGGCCGCAACAGGTCTGGGCCATCGGGAAGTCGACGTCGCAGCCGAGCCGCTCGAGCAGCCGCACCGTCGCCTTGCCGGTCTCGGGGAGGACGGCGTCGTTCACACAGGTGACGAACAGCCCGACACGCATCCCGTCAGCCTAGGCCATGCCGGACGCCCGGGCCGTAGGCTTCGGCCGTGCGAACACCCCGACGCCTCGCCGCGCTCGCCGCCGCGGCCGCGGTACTGGCCGGCTGCACGCCTCACGGCGCTCCGCACGCCGCGCCGCCGCCGGTGCGGTCTGCGCTGAGCGGCGGGGCACGGACGTGCACCGACCCGGACGCGGCGTGCGGGCGGTCCGGCGCGGTGCGCTGGGTGCTGCCGCTCACCGGCATCTACCGGGTGGACCGGCCGGACGACTCCGCCGAGGGCTCGCTCGCGCCCCTCGCGCACGACGAGGACGGCGACGGGCTGTCGCTGGCGGCGGACGGCGACACCGTGTACCTCCAGACGGGCGAGCAGGTCCTCGCGGTGGACGTCGCGACGGGCCGGGTGCGCTGGCGGCACGTCGCGCCCGGCACCGGCGGGTACGAACTGGCGATGGTCGGCGGCCGGCTGGTGTACGAGCAGAAGATGCCGGACGCCGCGTTCGGGCCGTATTTGTCGCTCGACCCGAAGACCGGCTCGGCCCGCGCGATTCCCGTGCGCGAGGGCGAGGCGCAGGTCAGTGACGTCACCTCGAGCCTGGTGCTGGTGCACGGCATCGGCGCGTTGTCCGGCGTCGCCCGTGCCGGGGTGCGGCGGGTGGACCCGGTGACCGGGCGCACCCGGTGGGACGTGCGGCTGGCCCACGGATGGGACTACGAGGTGCGCGGCGGCGTGCTGTACGCCGACGACTACCGGCAGCGTGCCGACCCGCCGAAGAACGCCCCCGGCCAGACCCGGGCAATTCAGCGGGTCGACCTGCGCACCGGCAAGGGGCTGCCGGACGTGCCCGTGCCGAAGGGGTACTGGGGCGACGACTACCTCGACTATGTCACGGACCGCGGCGTCGTCGTGGTGACGACAGCGCCGATAGACGGCAGCAAGAAGCACGCGTTCGACCTGTCGGGCCGGCCGGTGACGCCCGTGCCGCCGGACGACGAGGACGCGACGGCGCGGCGCACCGGCGAGCAGGTGAACGTCGGCGGGCGGTTCGGCGGCGTCCGCCACCTGTCCGCGAACGGCTGGACCGGCCCGGCGATGCGGGCACCCGGCTACGACACCGAGGCCGTCGTCGGTGCCCGGACGCGGGTCGCGGTCGCCGCGGCGTGCGCGCCCGACGGCGTCCGTGCCGGCACCCTGGAGGACCCGTTCCCGGCGACGTACTGCACGAAGCCGCGGTTGTTCGGCGTCACCTGGTAGCGCCGCAGCCCGCCTCCTGGCAGCGCAGCAGACGGAGCGAGCCGCCGCTGCCGAAGAAGGTCTGCCGCGGGTCGCTGTCGGTCCAGGCGACCACCGGGTGGCCGCCGGCGTCCATGGTGAGCGAGACGTCGCCCGGCCCGTCCTGCCACGTGGCGAGCGGGGCCGTGGCCGTGTGCGCGCAGTCCGCGTCCCTGCACGAGACCAGCAAGAGCCGCCTGTGCGGGAGGTCGTAGGTGACGACGGCGGGGTGCCCGGCGCGGTCGACCGCGAGCGCCGGCCACGGATGCGCCCAGCCCGGGCCGGTGAGCCGACGGGTCGTCGTCGACGTGCAGGCGGTGTCACGGCAGACGGCGAGGACGCTCGTGCCCGACGACGCCTCCCGGTACGCGAGCACCGGCCGGCCGTCCGGCAGCACGGCCACGGCGGCGCCGGAGATCCGCAGCGTCTCGTACGACGTGGACGTCATCGTCGGCGCGACGACGGTGCGCCACGAGGACCGGCCGCAGGACGCGTCCGAGCAGACGAGCAGGTGTACCGCGCCGGTGTGCCCGTCCGCGACACTGGCGACGGGACGCCCGCCCGGGCCGATCGCGAGCGAGAGGACTCCCGCGTCGGCGGGACGCACCGAGTAGAGGTCCACGGTGCCGACGTCGGCGCGGGTGGGGCTGGCGCACCGGATGTCGGCGCACCGGTACAGGGTGACGCGCGGAGAGCGCTCCGCCGCGTTCACCGCGGCGACGACGTAGCCGGTGCCGCGGCGGGCCACCGCGGTGAGCACGTTCTCGCCGGAGTACCGGTCGGCCTCGCCTGCCGGCCGGTACCGGTCGAGCACGGCGGGACGGCCGCTGCCGAACGCGTCCTCGGTGCAGGCGCCTGGCCGGCAGCCGAACAGGCGCAGCCTCGGCGTGGGCGTCCCGCCGCGGCTCCCCTCGTCCGTGCGCCAGCCGGCGTACACCATCCCGCCGTGGCCGTCCGTGGTGACACCGGCGCCCTGGAGGTCGAGCGGGTCCGGCGCGCCGTCCTCGTCGGGGATGACCATCGTGCAGCGGGTGCCCTCGCAGTGCCGGAGCCGCCGGTACGGGCCGATCGCGACGGTGACCGAGCCGTCCGGCTGCGGGAAGGACACGCTGGTGTCGCCTGGCGGGTCCTCGTCGACGACGGCGGCGGCGTACGAGACGGCGTGAGCCGGGTTCCACCACAGCAGCCCGGCGCTCAGCAGACCTGGCAACAGCACGGCGACCACGACCGCGACGGCGACCGCCACGGGCGTGTGCGGCAACCGGCACCACTCGGGCCGGCCGTCGTCGGCCAGCGCCGTCGCCACCCGCCGCGGGTCGAGCGGCGACGTCGTGACGTACGGGTCGCCGGGCACCGGTTGCCGGACGGAGAAGAGCACGCCGACGTGCGCGCTCACCACGAGCACGGCCGCGACGGTGCCGACAGCGCCCACGACCGCGTCGTCGACGAGCTGCCACGGCCAGACAGGCAGCCGGTCACCGACCCGGCCCAGGACCGACCGCACCAGTGCCAGCGCACCGAGCGGTGCGGCGTACGCGAAGACGAGCACGGTGAGACCGGACCGGAACCGCACGCCCCGGGTCCCCCGCCACGACCGCGCGACCGCCCCGAACGGGCCGCGGCCGTCGACCAGCACGAGCGGCCAGGTGAGGCTCACCAGGCAGGTGAGCACCAGGAGCACGACGAACGCGACGGCGACGGCGAACCACAGCGGGGAGTGGGCGAGCATCATCCCGACGGCGGCCGCGAGGCTCACGACGAGCAGCAGCACGACGAGTGCGGCATACGCCGCGAGCGCCGGCAGCCTGCGGACCGACGTGGTCACGGCCCAGCGGACGGTGCGCGTCTCGCCGGTGCGGACCGCGGCGACGGAAAGGCCCGCGGCCGCCGCGCCGACCGTGAGCGCGACCAGCCCGGCGAGCAGCAGCACGCCGGCCGCGGCCAGCCAGGCGGGGCCGAACGACGCGGGCTTCGGGGCGCCGTCGACGACCTGCGTGTCGGTCGTGAGCTGCAGTACGAGCGTGCCGAGCACACCGGCGACCGCGACCGGCAGGGTGGGGACGACCATGGCGCGCAGCGGGGCGGCGCGGTGCCGGAACGCGTCGGCGTACCAGGACGTGAACCGCGGTCGCGCGCTGCCCTCCGCCCACGCGGGCGGTGGAGGGGTCTCGGCGACGGCCTCCGTGTCGTCGGTCACCGCCGCAGTATGGCGGGTGGTCGATCACTCCGGCCGGCCGGGCACGAGGTCGGCGACAAGGCCGGTGCGGCGGCGGCCAGGTCAGTCCAGTGTGACGACTGTTCCCGTGCGGCGGGCGCGTTCGGCCGCCCACACCACCTGGTGCGACGCGAGGCTGTCGCGCGGACTGGTGAGGACCGGACGGCGGTCGCCGGTGCGCACCGCGCGCAGGAACGCGTCCACCAGCGCGGCGTCGCCGCCGCCGTGCCCGCCGGCCGCGGTGGCGTCGGCGCCCGCCATGGTGTCGATCGTCTCCGTCGAACGGTCGCGGAAGTCCATGACCGACAGGTGTACGCCGTCGCCCTCGACGCGGCCGTGCGTGCCGAAGATCCGGGTCTTCCGGTGCGCCGCCTCGGTGAAGGCCGTCATCGTGAACGACGCCGTCACGCCGCCCTCGTACTCGAGGTTGACGACCTGGTGGTCGACCACGTCGTTGTCGCAGTCGTACACGCAGCGGCCGTAGGGGCCTTCGCGCAGCGCCCGCGTGATCGCCTCCTCGCCCGGGTCGAGGGAGACGACCGACACCGGCCAGGCCATCCGCTGCTCGAGCGGGCGTTCGAGGTAGATCTTCTTCGCCGAGTACGGGCACGCGCGCTCGACGGCGCAGTCGAGGCAGCGGTCGGCCGCGCCCTCGGGCCGGTGTTCCGGCCGGAAGTGGAACAGCCCGCCGAACGACGACACCCGGCGCACCCGCGCGCCGACGACGCCGGCGAGCCAGTCGATGTCGTGGCACGACTTGGCCATCAGCATCGGCGAACCCTCGTCCTCGCGGCGCCAGTTGCCGCGGACGAACGAGTGCGCCTGGTGCCACCAGCCGACCGGCTCGAGATGCTCGACGCCGACGACCTGTCCGATCCGTCCGCTCGCGAGCAGCTCGGCCAGCGCGCGGCTGTACGGCGTGTACCGCATGACGTGGCACACCGCGCACACGACGCCCGCGCGCTCCACCGCCTCGACGATGCGCACGCAGTCACTGTCGGTCGTCGCCATCGGCTTCTCGAGCAGCAGGTGGAGGCCGGCGGCCGCGGCCGTGACGGCGGGCTCGACGTGGTCGGCGTCGAGCGTCGTGACCGCGACGGCGTCGGCCAGGTCCGGTCGCGCGAGCAGCTCGCGCCAGTCGTCGAAGCACCGGCCCGGGTCGACGCCCACGTCCGCGGCCAGCGCTTTCGCTCGCGCTCTCCGCGGATCGGCGACGGCCGTCACCCGCGCCGCGCCGGTCGCCGCCGCGAGCCTGGCGTACGTGCCCCCGCGGTTGCCCGCACCGACGATCGCGAGGCGGACGACGTCATGGTCGGGCACGGGACACCTCGTCCGGGTCGTGGCGGTGAGTAGTGCCGAGAGTGGTGCGTCTCAGCGCGTGATGGGCCCGCTCCTGTTGGTGATCTTGGTCGTCTGCTCCGGTTCGCTTCGCCAGACTTGAGGCATGCGGCCGAAACCGGAAGTGGAGCCGAACAACTTCTTCGACCTGGACATCCGCGTCGGACGTGTCGTCGCCGTCCGGCCGCACGAGACGGCGCGCAACGCCGCGTACGTCGTCGACGTCGACTTCGGCCTGCTCGGGGTGCGCACGACCAGCGCGCAGGTCGCCCACTACGACGCCGAGGCGCTGCGCGACCGGATGGTGGTGGGCGTGGTCAACATCGGCGCCCGGCAGATCGCCGGCGTGCGCAGCGAGTTCCTGATGCTCGGTTCGTACGCCACCGACGGGAAGGTGCACCTGCTGTCGGTCGACCAGCCGGGCCCCGAACCGGGCGACGTCATCGGCTGACCCGCTCACAGCTCGTCCGCGACACCGAGCGCGTCCAGCATGGTACGGAACTTCGCCGCCGTCTCGGCGACCTCGGCGTCCGGTACCGAGCCGGGGACGATGCCGGCACCGGCGAACAGCCGCAGCCGGTCGCCGCACACCTCCGCACTGCGCAGGGCCAGCACCCACTCGCCGTCGCCGGCGGCGTCGGTCCAGCCGACCATCCCCCCGAAGCAGTTGCGGTCGAACGGCTCCAGCTCGCCGATCACCGCACGGGCGAGGCCGGTGGGCTTGCCGCCGACGGCCGGGGTCGGGTGTAGCGCACAGGCGAGGTCGAGCGACGTGGTCGCCGGGTCGGCGAGCACCCCCTCGACGCGGGTGGCGAGGTGCCACATCGCGCGGGTGCTCACCAGCTCAGGGCCCGGCGGCACGGTCAGCGTCCGGCAGAACGGACGGAGGACGCGGACGATGTCGTCGATCACGACGGCGTGCTCGTGCCGGTCCTTCGGGGAGGCCGCGAGCCGTTCGCCGCGCTCCCGGTCGAGCGCGGGATCGGGGCTGCGCCGGGCCGATCCCGCGTGCGGGTACGCCAGGACGCGGTCGCCACTTCGGCTGACGACGAGCTCGGGCGTCGCGCCGACGAACTGGCCCCGGCGGCCCGCCCACGCGAGCGGCATCTCGACGGCGAACGTGTACCCGGTGGGGTCGAGGCCGGCGAGGGCGGCGACGAGCGCGGCCACGTCCACGGGCCGCGGTGCGGTGAGCATCGCGGTGCGGCCCAGCACCACCTTCTCGAGCGGCGACGTCGCGAACCTGCCGACGGCGTCCGCGACGGCGGCGGCGTAACCGCGCTGGTCCGGCTCCGGCGCGAACCGCCAGCCGGACGTCGCCTCGGGGGCGACGGGTGGCTCCGCCGCGACGGGCGGTCGCCCGGACCGGCGGACGGCCTCGGGTACGGTCAGGTAGGCGGGACGGTCGTGGTCGAACGGGATCGCGCCGACCGCGATGACCTCGCCGCTGGCCCGCGGCGTGGCCCTGAGCAGCTCGTCGACCCGGCGTGGCAGCGTGGCGGCACCGTCGCCGCCACCGCACGCGGGCAGCTCGGCGCGGACACCGTCGGTGAGCAGGGTGCCCGAGTGCGACGCGAAGAAGGACCGGCCGGTGCGGTACGCCGCCAGCAGGTCCTCGGGTCGGGTGCTCGGCCTGTTCATCGTCTGCCGATCAGCCTAGGCGAACGGCTGTGGCCAGGGGTTCGGCCCTCTACCCTTGACCTGGGCTGACGTCCGGTATCGGGCTGTGGAAATGTTGCTAACGTCGGCACAGGGGATAGCCGAGAGAGGGACGCGGGCGCGAATGACGCAGCACGCTGACGAGCCGGAGCCAGATGAGCGTCCGGCCTACGGCGCCGCGCCGGCGGACGAGCCGCCGGACGAGCCCGAGACCGCCGCCACGCCTCCGCGGGAGCAACCGGCCCGACCTGCGGAGGTCGTGCCGCCCGACTGGGCGCGGTACCCGAGGTACCCGGCCGTGCCCACCCAGCCCTACGGCGGGGGCGGCCACCCGGACGGCGGCTACGGGCAGGGCCAGGACCCGCGGTACCCGTTCCCGCAGCCGTCGCAGCCGCAGCCCCCGCGTCCGGACCTGGTCAACCCGTTCGTCGAGCAGAGCAACGCGATCCCGCGCAGCGGGATGCGCCGGGTCGTCTACAGGGCCACGTTCGGCGCCGTCAACCTCGGCCCGTCGGCGGAGGAACAGGCGGCACGAGCGCGGCGGGAACGGGTGCAGCGGCCGTTGCACGGTTCCTGGCGGGTCGTCGTGATGAGCATCAAGGGCGGCGTCGGCAAGACGACGACGGCCGCGATGGTCGGCCGCACCCTCGCGGAGTGGCGCGGCGACCGCGTCGTCACGCTCGACACCAACCCCGACATGGGCACCCTCGGCGACCGGCTCGTCGGCGCGACCGACGTCACCGTGCGCGGGCTGCTCGCGCACGAGGCGCAGCGGCCGATCACCCAGGTGGCCGAGGTCAACCGGTTCACCAACCTGGC
The DNA here is from genome assembly GCA_017354575.1 of Acidothermales bacterium. Lineage (GTDB taxonomy): Bacteria > Actinomycetota > Actinomycetes > Streptosporangiales > WHST01 > WHST01. Next base: position 11,289 of record JAFMQP010000012.1, read on the forward strand.
CGGCCGGCTGCACGTGCTTGCGAACGAGCAGGACCCCGCCGTCAGCGAGGACTTCACCGGCCGGGAGTACGCCCAGACGCTGTCCATCCTGGAGCGCTTCTACAACGTCATCGTCGCCGACTGCGGTACCGGCGTGCTGCGTCCCTGGGTACGGGACATGCTCGCGCTGGCCAACACGCTCGTCGTCGTCGCCGAGCCGAAAGGCGACGCCGCGACCCGTGCCGCGGGCACGCTGGACTGGATCGAGCAGCACGGCTTCCACGACCTGGTCGCCCGTTCGGTCGCCGTCATCAACTACCGCAGCCCGACGCCGAAGAGCCTCGACGTCGACGCACTCACCGCGTTCTTCGCGCAGCGCTGCCGTGCCGTGTCCAAGATCCGCTACGACGAGCACCTCGACCTCGGCGTGAAGATCCAGTACGAGCCGATCCCGGACGCCCCGCCCGAGGCGTACGTGGCCGACGCGACGAAGGAGGATTACCTGGAGCTGGCGGCGACCATCGCCGATGAGTTCCGGTAGGCCGTTGGTAGCCTCTCGGCTCTCCCGTTGATCATCGGTTCTGCGATATACGAGACAAGAGGAAACCTCCTACCTGGGCGCGGAGGCACCACCCACGATGGCGCACACGGTTGCGGACCAGCTGGCGGCGGCCCTGGAGGCCGTCGAGCTGCGTCGGCTCGAGCTCGGCGCTGCCGCCGAGACGGCGGCGACCACCGCGGACCGGCAGCAGGCGGCCGAGGCGAAGCAGGTGGGTGACCAGATCAGGACGGCGCGGGCGCGGGCGCGCGGGCAGCTCTCGGTGGCGCAGGACGGCACGCAGAACGCCGTCACCGAGCTGTTCCGCGGCGGCTCGCCGTACGCCTGGGCGCCGTGGAGCTCGACCGTCTGGTCCGCCGAGTACCGCGAGCCGATCTCGCCGCCGCACCTGCTGGCCGTCGGTAGCCTGCACATGGCCAAGCCCGAGGGCCACGCGACGTTCCCGCTCGCACTGCCCGCCGTGGGCCGGAGCCTGGTCGTCACGCACGACGCCGCCACGTCGGCGCAGGCACACGCACTTGCGCAGGCCTTCGTCGTCCGCGCGCTGGCCGCGTCGCAGCCGGGCGCCATGCGCGTGCACCTGCTCGACCCCGCCGGATTCGGGCAGAACCTCGGCATGCTGAGCCGGCTGCCCGAGCCGCTTTCCACCGGCGCGGTCCGCTCGGACGCCGACGCGGTGACGGCCGAGCTGCGGGCGGCGCTCGACCATATCCAGCAGCTGAACACCCGCGTCCTGCTGGGCGGCAACGACACCCTGGTCGAGCGGTGGCGGCGGGGCACGGCCAACGACATCCCCTGCTCGATCGTGTTCGCCGGCGGCCTGCCCATCGGGTTGAAGAGCGACAACTTCGAGCGGCTGTGCGCGGTGGCACGGGCCGGGCAGCGCTGCGGCATCGCCGTCGTCGCCGTCCTCGACACCAGCCGTCCGCTCGCGCACGGCATCAAGCTCGGCGACCTCACCGAGCACGGGCACCACTTCCACGTCGGCGGCGACGGCTACGCCACCTGGGAGTCCGCGCCGCCGGAGCTGCACAAGTACATCAAGGTCACCTGCCCCGACCCGCCCGGACACGCCCAGTACCGGTTCCTCACCGACGTGCTGGCGCCGGCCGCGCGCCAGGGTGCCAACCGGCCGGTGCGGCTCCGGTACTTCCTGCAGGGCGAGAAGCCGTGGGCGGCGAGCACCGAGACGAAGGTCTCCGCCGTCATCGGCCGGCGCGGCGACGGCTCGCCGCAGTGGCTGGAGCTCGGCGACACCGAGGGCGTACCGATCCACGGCCTGGTCGTCGGGCCGACGGGTTCGGGCAAGACGACGCTGCTGCACACGCTGATCCACTCGCTCGCGCACAGGCACGGCCCGCAGGAGCTGGAGCTGCACCTGCTCGACATGAAGGCCGGCGTCGAGTTCGCGGAGTACGCGCCGCGTCCCGGGAAGCCCGCGCTGCCGCACATCCGCACGGTCGGCATCGAGGCCGACCCGCACTTCGCGCTCGGCGTGCTGCGTCACCTCGTCGAGCTGGACGAGCAGCGCAGGGAACTGTTCAAGGAGACGGCCGACCGCTACAACGAGCCGGTCCCGAACCTGACCAGGTACCGCGAGGTCACCGGGCAGGCGCTGCCCAGGGTCGTGCTGATCGCGGACGAGTTCCAGCTGATGATGGAGGGCGAGACCGAGGCACAGGCGTGGGAGGCGTTGGAGCTCCTCGCGAAACAGGCCAGGAGCCAGGGCATCCACCTGCTGCTCGCGACGCAGAGCCTCGCGTCGCTCGGCGTGCTGCGCGGCAGCCAGGTCACGTCCGTCTTCAACCAGCTGCACCTGCGCATCGCGTTGCGCTGCCCGCCGGACGAGCTCGGCCGGGTGCTCGGCCGCGTCGTCGGCAGGCGGCTGGACAACAACCGTCGCGGCTCAGGCGTGCTCAACACCGCGCGCGGCGACAAGGACCACGACCACATCTTCCAGACCGCGATCCTCGAGTCCGACGAGCGTGCGGACCTGCGCCGGCACCTCGCCCAGCGCACCGACCGGCGCAGCGAGGTCCGGGTCAGCAGGGGCGTCGGCGGCGTCGAACTCGCCGACGTCGCCGAGTACCTACGGGCGGTCGAGACGCCGACGCTGTTCGTCGGTGCGCCCGTGGGCGTGTCGCCGCCGGCGGTCGGCGTCTCGCTGTCCCCCGGCGACGGGCGCGGGATGCTGCTGTCCACCCGGGACGAACGGCTCGCGATCGCCACGGTCTGTTCGTCGCTGCTCGCCCTGTCGCTCGAGGACGACGCCGGCGAGGTCGGTGTGACGGTGGTCGACCTGCTCCCGGAGAAGGACCTGCCGGCGCGGGCGCCGCTGGACGACCTGATCGCCTACTCCGGCGGGCGGATCACCCATGTGAGCCAGGAACGCATGCACGCCCTGCCGGCGATGTTCGAGGAGGGCGCGGGCACGCAGGTGGTGGCCGTCCTTGGGCTGCACCACTCCGGTGTCACCGCCCCGATCAAGCCCGACCCCGAGCACCCGGGCACCTCGCTTGACTGGCTTTTCACCGCGGCCCCGACACGCGGCATCCACCCGATCGTCTGGATCGACGAGCCGGACCGGCTCAAGTCGCTCGGCAGGAACGCCGGACGGCTGCAGCTGCGCTGCATCGGCGGCGTCGACCAGTTCAACGCCGGCACGTTCCTCGGCCGCAGGCCGCCGTTCGCGTCCCCGCCGGGACGGCTCTGGTTCAGGGACATGCGGGACGGCGGCGCGGCGGTCCTCGTCGACCCGTTCGCGCGGCCGTCGCCGGAGATCGTCGCGCGTTCGGCGCCGGTGGAGGTGGAGGTCGAGGTGTCCACGTCATGACCGTCGCCTACGCCCTGGTTGATCATGAGAACATGATCAACCAGGGCTTCGCACGAGGTGCAGGTCGTGGGGAGCCCTGGTTCGGCGTGGGAAGCGTGGTCCCGCACGGAGGTAGGCGATGAGTCCGCGGACGGAGGAGCCGGCCGAGCGCGCGTACCTCACCACCCTGCTCGACTTCAACGGCGCGTCCCGGCAGGCGTGGAAGGCGCTGCACGACGCCGAGACGATCGAACGGTCCGCCGGCCAGGAGCGCAGGGAGCAGAGCGAGGAGCGGCGGCACCAGATCGACGACTCGCTGCGCCGGGCCAGCGAGGGCCGCGACCTCGTGCTGTCGATCCAGGAACGCACGGGTGCCGGGGAGGTGCCCAGGCAGATCGCGTCCGCCGGTCTCGCGTTCCCCGACTGGGACACCGCGAGCGACAACCTCAACGCGTGCACGTCGCGGCTCGAGCAGGCCGAGACGGAGCTGCGGGACGCCGAGCGCGCGGTGGAGCGCTGGCACAACGAGCGCGGTCAGCGCGCGCGTGCCCTGGTCTGGTTCGCCGCCGCGGCGGTCGGCGTCATCGTGCTGCTCGCGTTCATCCTCGACTTCGCCGCGCGGTTCCGGCTCATCACGGGCGCGACCCTGCTGCTGGTGATCTTCGGCGCGATCCTCGTCGCCGCTGCCGGCGGCACCGCCGCGGTGTTGCTCAAGCACCCGGACGCGACCGAGGGGCCGGCGCTGCGGACGCGCATCAACGTCCCGGGGCTCGCCCGGCTGTGCCTGCGCATCGGCCTCCCGGCACTCGTCGTCATCCTCGGGGTGCGGATCATCCTCGGCATCATCCTCACCATCGTGGGCCTGTTCCATTGACCGCCGACACCCCGCTGCGGCTGCGCGGCGTCGTGCTGCCCGACGGCGAGCCGCGCGACGTCCACGTCGTCGACGGCCGGTTCAGCCTGACGCCGGTCGCCGGCGCGCAGACGGTCGCCGACGGCGGCTACCTCGTACCCGGTCTCGTGGACGCGCACTGTCACGTCGGGCTGGGCGAGCACGGTGCCGTCGACACCGCCGCCGAGGCACGCGGGCACGCCGAGCTCGACCGCGACGCCGGCGCGCTGCTGCTGCGTGACGCCGGCGTCCCGGTCACGTTCCAGCAGGTCTACGACGACCCGGAGCTGCCGCGCATCATCCACGCGGGCCGGCACATCGCCAGGCCGAAGCGGTACCAGCGCGGCTTCGCGGTCGAGGTCGAACCGGACGAGCTGGTCGCGACGGTCGAGGCGCAGGCGCGGGCCGGCGACGGCTGGGTGAAGCTGGTCGGCGACTGGATCGACCGCGACGTCGGCGACCTCGCGCCGCTGTGGCCAGGCGACGTGCTCGCCGCCGCGATCGGCCGCGCGCACGAGCTCGGCGCGCGCGTCGCCGTGCACACCTTCGGCGAGGAGGCGCTGCCCGACCTGGTGGCGGCGGGCGTCGACTCGATCGAGCACGGCACCGGCCTCACCGCCGACCTGCTCGACGACGTGGTCAGGGCGGGGTGCGCGCTCGTCCCGACCGCGTTGAACGTCGACAACTTCGGCGGCATCGCCGACAGCGCGACGCGCTACCCGGTGTACGCGGACCGCATGCGCAGGCTGGAGGCGGCAAGCCGCGACCGGCTGCGGGACGCGTACGACGCCGGCATTCCCCTCTACGTCGGCACCGACGCCGGGAGCATGCTGCCGCACGGCCTGGTCGTCGAGGAGATCATCCGGCTCACCGAGATCTGCATGAGCGCCGAGCGGGCGCTCGCCGCGGGCTCGTGGGCCGCGCGGCGCTGGCTCGGCCTGCCCGGGATCGAGGAGGGCGGGCCCGCCGACGTCGTCGTGTACGACGCCGACCCGCGCGCCGACATCGCCGTGCTGCGCGCGCCGCGCCGTATCGTCGTCCGAGGAAGGGTGGTCAGATAGTGCTGCAGCACGTGGTCCTGTTCAGGTTCCCCGCCCCGCTGGACGAGGCGACCGACCGCGAGATGCGCGCGGCGATCGCCGCGTTCCCCGAGCGGATCGGCGAGCTCACCCGGTTGCGGTTCGGCACCGATCTCACCGGCGGGCGTACCGACGGCTACGGCTACCTGTTGTTCTCCGAGTTCCCCGACGAGGCGGCGTTGCAGCGCTACCGCGTACACCCGGTGCACGAGGACTTCCTCGACTGGCTCGCCGCGCACGAGGCCACACTGCTCGGGTTCGACTACGACCTGGACGACACGACCGTCCTGATGCCGGAGTAGCCGTGCTCATCCCGCGGCCCGTGCTCGACGGCGTCGTCGCCGGGCGCGTGACGCTCGCGTTCCGCCGCTGGGACCGGGCCCGGGCGAAGGCGGGCGCGCTGCACCGCACGGCCGTCGGGCTGGTCGCCGTCGACGCGGTCGACGTGGTGCGGATCGCCGACATCACCGATGCCGACGCCCGGGCCGCCGGCGCCGCGAGCCGCGCCGAGCTGTTGCGGTTCCTGCGCGGGCGCACCGGCCGCGTGTACCGGATGCGGCTGCGGTACGCGGGAGCCGACCCGCGCATCGCGCTCCGCGCGGAGGCCACGCTGAGCGCCGACGACGTCGCCGGGATCAGTGCCCGGCTGGACCGGCTCGACAAGGCGAGCAGCCACGGTGCCTGGACCCGTGCCGTGCTGCAGCTGATCGCCGCGAACGAGGCCCGCCGCGCGCCCGACCTCGCGGAGATCCGCGGCCTGCCCACGCAGCCGTTCAAGACCGACGTCCGCAAGCTGAAGGAGCTCGGTCTCACCGAGAGCCTCGACGTCGGCTACCGCATCTCGCCGCGCGGCCGCGCGTACCTCGCCGCCACCGCCGATTGACCTGTGGACAACCAGGTTCCCGCGTCCTCGCCGTGTGACCATGTGGCGGTCCGCCCTGAGAGTGGGCACGATAACAGTCATGGCGGTGATGCCGCGTGCGGCCCACGAGTGGACCGTCGACGACCTCGAGCAGCTGCCCGACGACGGCCTGCAGTACGAGCTGCTCGACGGGAGCCTGCTCGTGAGCCCCGCGCCCGTACCCGTTCACCAGGTGGTCCTGGCGAACCTGCACCTCGCGCTGCACGCCGGCTGCCCGTCCGGCATGCGTGTGCTGTTCGTGCCGCTCGACTGGCGGCCCGATCGACGAACCTCCCTTCAGCCCGACCTGCTGCTCGTCGGTCGGGATCGACTGGCCCAGCAGAACATCACCGTGCCCCTGCTGCTCGCGGTGGAGGCGCTCTCGCCGAGTACGCGGCGCAAGGACGCGGTACTGAAATTCTCCAAGTACGCCGAGTGCGGCGTGGCGTCCTACTGGCTGGTCGACCCGAGCGAACGTTCGGTGGTCGGGTACGACCTGGTCGACGGAAAGTACGTGGAGGTGGCGCGCGGTGTGTGCGCAGCCGGTCGCGCTGCACAGGCCGTTCCAGGTGACGCTCACGCCGGAGCGGCTGGTGACCGACTGAGGAAGCCGTCCAGCCGCGCGACGAGGTCGGACCGTGCCCGCTCGCGGCGGGTCTCCAGTACCGCGACGAGATCGGCCAGCGCTGCCGGGGCGGGCGCCTCGCGGCTCGCGTAGTCGCGGACGGCGGTCAGCTGCACCTCCGCGTCCTGGTACGCACCGAGGACGTCCTGCAGGCGCTTCAGCTCGCGGACGGTACGGCGCACGCCGCCGTCCGCGTACACCGGTCCGAACGCCTCGAGCAGGTAGCGCAGCTCCTTGGCCCGCTTGCGCAGGTCGTGCACGTCCCCGGGCGGCGACGCGTGCGTGAGGCGCCCGGCCCGCTTCGCCACCGCACGGCGGGCGCGGTCGATCCGCTGCTCGGCGAGCACACCGGCGGCCGGCCCGGCCGGTTCTGCCGTGACGGCCGACAGCTCGCTCCGCCAGCCGTCGCGCAGCTGCGCGAACCGGGTCCCGGTCAGGCCGCGGGTCAGCTGCTCGAACCGCGCGGCCCGCTCCTCGCGCAGGTACCGGCGGTACGGCTCCAGCTCGCCACGTCGGGCGGCGGGGACGCCCGCCGCCAGCTCGTCGAACCCGAGCAGCTGGACGTCCAGATCGCGCACCGGCGTGGTCAGCGTGCCGAGCCACCTGAACGGCCTGGCGTACCGGGAGGCGAGCCCGTCCGGCAGCACGTCACCGGTGAGCTTGAGCAGTGACCGGGTGCGCCGCACGCCGACACGCAGGTCGTGCAGGCACTCGGGGTCGGTGTCGGCGAGCGTGCCGGCGACGTTCGCCATGACGCCGTCGAACAGCCGGAGCAGGATCCCGGCCACCGCGGCCTCCGCGGGCTCGTCCGCTCTGATCGCAGCACTCATCGACCCGTCGCCCACGCCTGCCAGTATGCGGTGCACCGGCCGCACCGCGGCGGCCGTGGCGACGGTGGGTGTCCGGCGGGTGCCTGGATACGCTCGACGCAGCCCGACAGTCCGGGGGAGGTCGGATGCCAACCGCCGAACAGAACGCGATCGTGCAGGCGCAGATCGAGGAGCTGTACGCCTGGCACCACACCCGGGGCGACGACCGCGTGGTCGGTTACTACCCGCCCGCCATGCGCGCCGAGGCCGACCGCTTCGGGATGGCGTTCACCCACGTCGACGGCACGCAGTGGTGTCTCGGCGACTCCGACTACGCCTTCCCCATGCAGTCGATCTCGAAGGTCTTCATCTACGCGCTCGCGCTCGAGGACAACGGCCGGGAGGCCACGCTGCGCCGGGTCGGCGTCGAGCCCAGCGGCGACCCGTTCAACTCGATCACCTTCGACGAGGTCAACAACCGGCCGTTCAACCCGATGATCAACGCGGGTGCGCTGGTGGCGACGAGGCTCGTGCACGGCGGCGACACGCGGCAGCGGGTCGCGCGCATCGTCGACAAGCTGCGGCTCTACGCCGGCAACCCCCGGCTGTGCGTCGACGAGGACCTCCTGGCCCAGGAGCTGGCCTCGAACGACCGCAACCTCGCCATCAGCTATCTCATGCGCAGCCTGGGCATGATCGACGGCGACCTCTACGAGAACCTCACCGTGTACCTCGCGGCGTGCTCGGTGCGGGTCACCGCCCGGGACCTCGCGACGATGGGCGCGACGCTCGCCTACGGCGGCCGGAACCCGATCACCGGCGACGAGGCGCTGCCGCGGCCGCACGTGCGCGACGTCGTCACCGTGATGATGATGTGCGGCATGTACACGGCCGCCGGTGAGTGGGCCTACGACGTCGGCATCCCGGCCAAGAGCGCCGTGAGCGGCGGCCTGCTCGTCACGATGCCGGGCCGCTTCGGTGCCGCCTTCTTCTCGCCCGGTCTCGACCGGCACGGCAACAGCGTGCGCGGCGTCGGGATCTGCCGTGACCTGTCCACCCGGCTCGGCCTGCACATGTACGCGGACCCGGCGGAGTCCACCTTCGGCCGGCAGCAGGGGCCGGGAAGGCGCCGGGACTAAGGCGTCCGGCCGCTCAGGTGTGGGTGAGTTACCGATGCCGGAGGGGGGCCCTTACGGCGAATCTCGAAGGTGCGCACGCAGGACGCGTCCGGTACCCGAAGGAGCAACCGATGCACCCCTACCTGGTGGAGGAGCTGGCCAAGGCGCGGATCGCCGACCTTCGCGACGCGGCGGAGGAGTTCCGTCGCGGCCGTCCCGT
>JAFMQP010000128.1 GCA_017354575.1 Acidothermales bacterium
CCCCCCGACCACCGCCTCAGCAGAGGCTGCGTGCTATCTCAGGGTTACTTCACCGCGAGGGTTGCGAAGTCGGGCGACGCGCCACCCAGCGCCTGGTTGTAGACCAGGCCCCTGATGTTCCCTCCCTGGATGTAGGTGAAGGTGTTGTAGCCGACCGGCAGGACCGCACCGTCCTTGATGACCTGCTCGTCGAGCTTGGACCAGGCCTGCTGCGCCTGCGCGTTGTCGGTGATGCCGTAGGTCTGGTCGACCTGCTTGTCCAGCGACTTGTTGATGTAGGCGCCGTAGTTCTGCCCACGGCTGACCTTGCCGACCTGCTGGCTGGTGTACAGCGCCGGGACGACGGTCGACCCGGACGGCCAGTCGGCACCCCACGAGCTCCAGCCGAAGTCCACGTCCTTGAGGAAGTTCGGGTCCTGGATCTTGGAGTAGTACACCGTGGCGTCCGGCACCTTCTTCAGCGTGATCTTGAAGCCGGCCTTGCCGAGCGCCTCCTGGATGCCCGCGGAGACCTTGTCCTGCGTCGGCGAACCGCGGTAGGTGTACGTCAGCGGGTACGGCGTCTTGATGCCGGCCTGCTGCAGTACCTGCTTCGCCTTCGCCGGGTCGCCCTGAGGCGGGGTCCCCCACGGGTTGAACTTCTTGAACGCCGCCGGCAGCGTCGGGTTGATGACACCGCCGTCAGCCACCTTCATCGCAGCTGCGCCGCCGCTCGCCGTCGCGTAGGCCTGCTTGTCGAAGGCCATGCCGATCGCCTGGCGGACCGCCTTGTTCTTCATCTGCGGCGAGGTCAGGTTGAAGAAGAGGTAGTCGGTGTACGGCGCGGTCACCGTGACCGTGCGGTCCTTCGACTTCGCGTTGGACTCCGCCTGCGCCACGAGCGACGGGTCGATGCGGGTGGCCGTGACGGTGTTCTTCGCGTCACCGGTGTCGGAGATCAGGGCCTGGCCGATGGTCGCCGGGTCGTCGCCCTGCTTGATCACGACCTTGTCCGGGTAGGCCTTGCGGATACCGCCGTCGGCCGCCGCGCCGCCCCAGTGCGGGTTGCGGACGAGGGTGCCGCCCTTGTCCTTGTCGAACGTGCCCTGCACCATGTACGGGCCGTCGGAGAACGGCGTGAAGTCGTACTTGGCACCGGTGTCCTTGTCCTTGCGGATGGCCGCGAAGGCAGGCATGTACACGGTCTGGTTGAAGTCGCCGTGCGGCGAGTTCAGGTGGAAGGTGATCGTGTTGCCGTTGCAGACCACGGCCTTGTCGTACATCTTCTGCTGTGCGTCGGTGGCCTTGTAGGGACCGGGGTACTTCGACGTGCCGTCCGCGTTGGTCGGGATGTCGAGCCACTGGATGGCGTAGTTCGGACCGCCGGTGATCTGGTCGACCGCGAACGTCCGGGACACGCCGTACTTGAAGTCCTCACAGGTGACGGCCTTGCCGTCCTGCCACTTCAGCCCGTCGCGCAGCGTGAACGACCACGTCTTCGCGCCGTCACTCGACTTGCCGGTGTCGGTGGCGGCGTCCGGGATCAGCTTGTTGGACGCGTTGCCCGACTTCGCCGGGAACGTGGTGAGCGTCTGCGAGAACATCCGGTTGATGAACCCGATGTCGAAGCCCACGTACGTGCGCTGCGGGTCCAGGTGCTCGAAAGTGGCGAAGTTGCGCATGGTGAGGGTTCCGCCCTTGTGAGGCGTATTCCCCGAACTGCTGCTCGAGGTGCCGCCACCCCCTCCCCCGCACGCCGCAACGGCGACCGCGAAAGCGGCCAGGCCGGCCCCGATCGCGGTCCTCTTCATAGTCGGCCTCATATGAGAGCTCTCCTCGTGGTACGTCCGGCCGATCCGGCCGGTGGTTGTGCCACCCGGCGGGCGCCGAGGGCGGTGGTGGACCGGCCGCGTGTCACGACCGGCTCGACTTCGGGTCGAGCGCGTCCCGCAGGGAGTCGCCGACCAGGTTGAAGGACAGGACGACGACGCACAGCAGGACGCCTGGGATGAAGAAGTACGTCGGGACCGGGGCGGCGTACCTGACCGAGTCGGACAGGACGTTGCCGATCGTCGGAGTCGGCGGCACCATCCCGACGCCGAGGTAGTTCAGCGCGGCCTCGGCGGCGACGTACGTGGGCAGGATGGTCGTGCCGAAGACAAGGATCGGCGCCCACAGGTTCGGCAGCAGCTCCCGGAAGATGATCCAGCGCGACGGAGCGCCGATCGACCGGGCCGCGTCGATGAACTCGCGTTCGCGTAACGACAGCACCTGGCCGCGGACGATGCGGGCGAAGTACGGCCAGCCGAAGACCGCGAAGACGAGGATGAGGTAGATGACCCGCGCACCGTTGCCGTGGATGTGGGTGATCTGGGTGATCCGGTCGACCACGACGGCCGAGAGCGCGAGGAGCATCAGCAGCTGCGGGAACGCGAGCACGAGGTCCATGAACCGGCCGAGCGCGTTGTCGACGCGGCCGCCGAAGTACGCGGCGATCATGCCGATCACGGTGCCGAGCGTGACGGTCAGGAGGGCGGCGGCGATGACGATGGACATGTCCAGCGTGAGGCCGAGCAGCAGCCGGGAGAAGATGTCGCGTCCGGTCTGCGGTTCGACGCCGAACCAGTGCTGGCCGGAGATGCCGCCCCACGGCTTGGTCGGGATCGAGCCGGGGCCCTGCACCAGCGCCTGGTTGTAGGTGTAGGGGTCGATCCAGCCGAGGGCGTCCGCGATGGGCGCGATGATGGCGGCCAGGAGCAGGATGATGACGACCGCCAGCGACACCATGCCGACCTTGTCGTGCCGGAACCTGGCCCAGGCCAGCTGACCGAGCGAGCGGCCTTCGATCCGTTTGCCTTCGGCCTCGCCTTCCACTGGCGCTGCCTCGGTGCCGACATCGGGCGCCACCAGGGACATGTACTTCCTCCTCTCGACACACTCGACGACGGGAATCTATTGGCGGGACTGACGGGGAGAGTAGCTACCTTGTAGTACAGGTCCACGACCGGACAAGAAAACGAAGCCGGATCGTGATGCTAGGCCCCCGTCGCATTTACCACTTTGCAACATAATCAGCCTCACCGTTGTCAGTCGTTCACACGACGTGCACAGCCGCGACCCCGCGGGCTCCGCCGCTCCCAGGCGTCTATCCGGTGAATTCTCCGTCAGTTCGCCCACGAGAATCTACCTCCCGCTGATCGGTGGGCCGCGCGGGTGTCCCCGGAGCCGTATGCGGTAGCAATGCGGGCATGACTGATCTGCTTGTCGCGTCGAACCGGGGCCCGGTGTCGTTCGGATACGACGAGGAGGGCCGGCTCACCCTCGGCCGCGGCGGCGGCGGGCTGGTGTCCGGGCTGATGTCGGTCGCGGGGTCGACGGAGGTCGTCTGGGTGTGCGCGGCGCTGTCGGACGCCGACCGCCAGGCCGCCGCCGAGGCGCCAGCAGGTCGGCTCGACCGTGCCGGGCACGACGTCGGCGGCACCGCGGTGCGGATGCTGGACATCCCGCGGGCGACGTTCCACCGCGCCTACAACGTCATCGCCAACTCGACGCTGTGGTTCGTCCACCACATGCTGTACGACACGCCGAGCAAACCGGTGTTCGACGACGCCTTCCGCAAGGAGTGGGACGCTTACGTGGCCTACAACCAGGCGTTCGCCGACGCGCTGGCCGAGGAGGCGAGCGAGGGCGCGCGGGTGCTCGTGCAGGACTACCACCTGTGCCTCGCGCCCCGGATGCTGCGCGAGCGCCGTCCCGACCTGCGGATCGCCCACTTCTCGCACACCCCGTGGGCGCCGCTGCAGTACTACCGGATGCTGCCGGACGACATCGGCAGGGACGTCCTCACCGGGATGCTCGGCGCGGACCACGTCGGGTTCCACGCCGGGCGCTGGGCGGCGGCGTTCGGCGCGTGCTGCGCCGAACTGCTGGGCGCGGACACGACGCCGTCCTCGGTGCGCCACGGCGGCCGCACGTCCGGCCTCGGCGTGCACGCGCTCGGCGCGGACGCGGACTTCCTGCAGGAACGCGCGTCCCGGCAGGACGTCGCCGCGCGACTGCGGACGCTGCGGGCTCAGCTGGGCGACCGCCGGCTGGTCGTGCGCGTCGACCGCACCGAGCTCAGCAAGAACATCGTGCGCGGCCTGTTGGCGTACCGCGAGTTGCTGCGCAGGTACCCACAGTGGCGGGGCAACGTGGTGCACATGGCGTTCGCGTACCCGAGCCGCCACGACCTCCCCGAGTACCGGGAGTACACCGCCACGCTGCAGCGGCTCGCCGGCGAGATCGAGGACGAGTTCGCGACGCCGGACTGGCAGCCGCTGCTGCTGCAGGTCGACGACGACTTCCCGCGGTCGCTCGCGGCGTACCGACTCGCGGACGTCCTCGTGGTCAACCCGATCAGGGACGGGATGAACCTGGTCGCCAAGGAGTGCCCGGCGCTGAGCGACCGCGGCGTCGCGCTGGTGCTGTCGCGCGAGGCGGGCGCGGCCGACGAGCTCGGCGACGACGCCGTCCTCGTCAACCCGTTCGACGTCAGCGGCACCGCCGACGCCCTGCACGAGGCGCTCACCATGCCCGACGACGAACGCGCCGCCAGGACGAAGCGGCTCGCGGCAGCCGCCACCCGCCTACCGCCGCCGAGGTGGTTCGCCGACCAGCTCGCCGCCTTGGGCTGAGCCCACCTTCGGCACGGCCCGACCTCACACGGCGCCGCCCGACCTCACATGGCGCCGCCCGACTTCACATGGCGCGGCTCGATTGCAATCGGGCAAAGCGGACGAAATTTCGAGCGGCGCCATGTAAAGAAGGGCGGCGCCATGTAAAGAACAAGGCGCGCCATGTCAGGAAGGAGGCGGCGCCGGCGACTCGGCCAGGGTGGCCAGGAAGGCGACCACGTCCGCCGGGCCGGCGAGGACGAGGTCGGCGCGCTCGGTGACCTCCGACACCGGCCCCGGGCCGACACTGGCCACCGTCAGCCCGGGCGTCCCCGCGGCCCGCAGCTCCTCCACGACGGCGTACGCCGCCAGGTCGCCCAGGTCGTCGCCGGCGAACAGCACCGCGCCGGCCCCGCGCTCGGCCACCAGGTCGCGCAGCGCGCTGCCCTTGTCCCTGCTGCCGTCGCGGATCTCCAGCACCATCCGGCCGGGCTGGACGGCGAGGCCCGTACGGTCGGCGAGGACGCGGACGGGGTCGACGAGCCTCGCGAGAGCCGCGTCCGGGTCCTCGCAGCCACGCACGTGCACCGCCAGCGACGTCTGCTTGTCCTCGATCGAGGCACCCGCGACCGCGGCGACGATCCCGGGAAGCGCGTCGCGCACGTCGGCGAGCCGTGGCGGCGCGGGGGCCGAGACGTAGGAGCCGGTGGCCGCCTCCCAGCGCTCCGCCCCGTAATGCCCCAGCAGCACGACGTTGGACCGCCCGGCGAGCGCCCCGAGCCCGGCGTACGCGACGCCCGTCGCGGCCGGACGGCCGGTGATCACCGCGAGCGCCCCGACGCGGTCGGCGAGACGAGCGAGCGTCGCCGCCGTCCCGGGCACGGGCCGCGCGCGAATCGGGTCGTCGACGATCGGGGCGAGCGTGCCGTCGAAGTCCACCGCCACGAGCGCGTCGGCCGGCCGCTCCCGGATCACGCGCAGCGCGTCCCGGCCCGCGGCCGTCTTCGGCTGGTACGAGGTCTCGCGCACGGAGCCACGCTATCGGGGACGACGCCCTCGGCGGACCGGTCAGCTCCTGAACAGGTCCGGCCACTTCGCCATCACGCCGGCGAGCAGCTCTCTGTCCGCTTCTGCCACGATCGGGAAGCGGTCCTTGCGCTCGTACGGCACGCAGGCGTCGACGACGGCACGGGTGTTGTAGGTCGGCCCGTCCTCGCGCAGCGGGTCGACGCGGCTGCCCCACGTGTAGCGCAGCGTGTCGATGTCGCGTTCCGGGTCGCAGCGGGTGCACATCGCCCACACCACCTCGCTGAGGCTACGCGGGTCGACGTCCGCGTCCACCACGACTACGAATCGGTTCATGTACGACGCCGCAGGCAGTTGCGAGGTCAGGTGGCCAGCCTGCCGCGCGTGTCCGGCGTACCGCTGGTCGATCGAGACGGCCAGGAACTGCCTGCCGCCACCGGCCTCGTGCGACCACACGCCCCGCAGGCCGGGCAGGCCGGTGGCGGCGAGCGCGTCGTGGATCATGGCGGACTTCATGACGCTGCGCATGTACGAGTAGTCGTGCGGCGGTTTGCCCGGCGGCGCGCCGAGCAGGACGGGGTCGTGACGCGCGTAGACGCGTTCGATCTCCATGGTCAGCACCGGCGTGACGCCGCCGCTGTAGTAGCCGGTCCACTCACCGAACGGGCCTTCCGGCTCACTGCGGTCGGGGTACAGCCAGCCCTCGACGACGAGCTCGCTGGTCGCGGGAACGGGCAGACCGGTGACCTCTCCGGGCATGACCTCCACCGGTGTGCCCGCGATGGCGCCGGCGTAGTCGAGCTCGGAAACCCCTGCGGGCACTTCGGTTCCGGCGACGACGAGCAGCACCGGGTCGTGGCCCAGCGACACCGTCACCGGCGCGCGCCCCTCCCGTTCGAACCACTCGCGCACGTGCATCGCGCCGTGCTTGCCCGCCTCCATGTTGACGCTCGCGGCGCGCCCGTCGTGCTGTACCTGCATGCGGTAGGCGCCGGCGTTCACCTGCCCCGTCCCGGGGTCGATGGTGAACACGGCGCACCCCGTGCCGATGTACCTGCCGCCGTCGTTCTCGTGCCAGCGCGGCACGGGATACGTGAGCAGGTCGGCCTCCGCGCCCTTGACGACGTTCTCGCACACCGGTCCTGACGTCACCTCGACGGCGGGGAAGTCGGGCGCGGACGCCAGCCAGCGCGCGGGCGCGCCGCGCAGGGCGTCGACGAGCTCGTGGTCGCTCATGCGGTCGCCAAGCCGCAGCGTGACGCCCAGGCGCACGGCATCCGCGGTGCTTCCGGTGAGGACGCGCAAGCCCTGCCGGTAACCGACGACGTCGTCGAACAGCAGCGCGGGCGGGTCGTCCCTGCGGTAGTTCGCCTCGGATACTGCTCCGATCTCGAGATCCCAGTGCGCACCGTGTACGTCGTGAACCTCGCCGAGATCGGCGACGGCACGCAGCCAGTCGCGGAGGTCTATCCGGTCGAGAGGCATGTGTGCCCGCCTTTCAGGAACGCCACGGCGTTGTGCCGGTGGACGCGACCGGCGGCGTCGCCGTCGAGCGCCCGTGCGACCGTGCCCACGGGGTCGCCGTCACGCATCGGGAAGGGATAGTCGCTGCCGACGAGCAGCCGGTCGTCACCGTGCACGGATGCCAGGAACCGCAACGCATCCGGGCTGTGCACGACGGTGTCGCAGTAGACCTGTCGCAGGTACGCGCTGGCCGGGTTGCCGGCGCGCGGCCGCGCGTTCTCCGGCGCGCGCTCGGTCGCACTGTCGAGACGGCCGAGCTGGTATGCGAGGAACCCGCCGCCGTGCACGAGCAGCACGCGCAACGACGGGTGGCGTTCGAGCACACCGCCGAGCAGCAGCGCCGCAGCCGCGAACGTCGTCTCCGCGGGGTTGCCGACGACGATGTGCAGGAACAGCCGGCGATGCCGCTCGGGCACCGACAGCTCAGCGGGATGCACGACGACGGGTACGCCGAGTTCCGCCGCCTCCGACCAGAACGGGTCGAGCAGAGGGTCGTCGAGCCCGACGTCCTCGACCCGCGCGCCGATCTGCACGGCACTGTGGCCGAGCTCAGCGACGGCGTGCCGCAGCTCGGCGACCGCGGCGGCCGTATCCTGCAGCGGGACCACTGCAGCCGCGCGGAACCGGGCGGGGTGGGCGGCGACCACAGAGGCCAGTGCCTCGTTCTGCCGTCGCGCCAACCAGGCGCCGTCGGCCGCGGACAGGTGATACCCGGCGAGATCCATCCAGCCGGCGACGAGCTGCACGTCCACACCGGCGTCGTCCATGAACCGCAACCGTGCCGCCACGTCGCTCAGCGCCGGCAACACCGGCAGGCCGGTGCGCCGTCCGCCCACGTCGATCCGCCGCTTCCCGTCCGCCGATCGGACGGCACGGACGCCGTGCGCCGATCCGTCGTCCTCGATCGCTGCGACGAGGTCTGTGCCGACGTGGTGCGCGTGCACGTCGAGGATCGGCGGCTCAGGCACGCGCGGCTCCGTCGGCGCGCTCCAGCGTCTCGAGGATGCCGGCCGCGATCTCCGCGGGACGCTCGAGCGGCGTGAGGTGCTTGGCGCCGTCCAGCACGGTCGGCGGAGCCGCATCCACCGACGCCGCAAGGGCTTTCGCCATCTCGGGCGGTGTCGCGTAGTCGTCGCCGCCGACGAGCACGGCCGCGGGAGCGGTGATGTGGGGAGCGAGCGACCGCAGGTCGTAGTCGCCCATCATCGCGCAGGTCGCCTCGTACGCGTCGACGTCGTTGGCGAGGAACGTCTCCCGCAACGCATCCACCGCATCGGGATGCTGCCTGCCGAAATCGTCGCCGAACCATCGTGAGAACTGGAAGTCGAGCATGGAAGCGAACCCGGTCTCACGTGCCGTAGCGCCGCGGGCGCGCCACGTCCCGGGCGCTCCCTCGCCGTACCACGCCGTCGTGTCGACGAACACTCCGCCGACCGTGCGGTCGGCATGGGACGCCGCGAACTGCTGCGCGACGGCACCGCCCATCGACGCGCCGGCGACGAGTGCGTCGGGCCAGCCGAGAGCGTCGAGCAGGTCGGCGAGGTCGTCGGCGAACTGCGGCATCGAGTAGTCGTACGCGCCGGCACCCGATTCGCCGTGGCCGCGACAGTCGTACGTGACGACGTCGGCGTGTTCGACGAGATGCGGTACGACATACGCCCATATGCCACGGTCGAGGGCGAGGCTGTGCACCAGCGCGACGCGGCGCGACCGCGTGGCACCACGATGCACGCTGAAGCGGATGCGCACGCCGTCACGTACCCGCGCCGTGCCGTCGAGCGTCGGCTCGACAGGACAGGGAACCGTCATGACTGAGGTGTCTCCTTCGTTCGGTTCAGGGCCTCGTGCACCGCGCGACGGGTGAACTCCTCGACCATCCGCCGCTTGTACGCCGCGCTGCCGCGCACGTCCGTCCAGGGATCGCTTGCGGCGGCCGCCTTCGCGGCGATCGCGGCAACGACGTCGCCCGTGGGCCGCA
>JAFMQP010000378.1 GCA_017354575.1 Acidothermales bacterium
GCACACCCGCAGCTGGACCGGGGTCGTCGGGCCGTGCGGGGAGGGCTCGAGGCGCGGGTCGGCCAGTACGGTCTCGACCAGGTCATCGGGCCCGGCGCGGTTCGCGCCGGCAGAAGTTCAACCGGCCACGTGCACGACCTCGCACTGACGTGGTTCGAACTCGATCAGCCCGGCGAAGCGGCGCGCGACCGCCTGGAACTCGGCGGAGCGTTGCATGGCCGCGAGATGCTCGGCCGACCGCCACTGCAGGTAGTCGAACACCCGGGTGCCGTCGCTGCTGCGGTGCACGGCCGCCGAGATGAATCCCGGGAAGTGCGAGGCCACCTGGTCGACGATGTCGATGTTGGTCGCCACGACCTCGTCCTGGTGCGACGGGTGGCAGCGGAAGGTGTTGATGGAGGTCGCGTACGCGCCGTCGGCCCTGATCTCGCTCATCGCGGCTCACGCATGTCGTCACCGGACCATGTCCAGCGCGGAACTTCCCGCAGCGGGTGCAACTGGTCGTCGCTGGCGGCGTGCGAGTTCTGCATCGCCACCCGCGACCCGAACTCGACGTGCTCGTGCACTGCCTCGCGGAACTCCGGGTCGGCGGGCATGCCGGCGTCATCGAGCGCGCTCATGTAGAGCTCGACGAACCGCTGCCGCTGCTCCTCGGTGATCCTCAGGCCGCGATGCACGGCGATCAGGTGCGCGAACCCGAGCTCGCGGGAGAAGCGGTCCGGGCCGCCGAACGACTCGGCGGTGAATGCGGTCAGGTGGTCGACATGCTCGGGGCGCCCGGCGCCGAACAACGGCTGCAGGACCGGGTCGCGCAGCACGCTGTCGTAGAACACCTGCTCGAGGCGACGTAACGCCTCCTCGCCACCGGCGTGCTCGAACAACGTGGGCATCTCGCCTCCTACAGCACCACGACAAAGGTAATGGTGTAATCACGCCGGTGTCGATGGCCGACCCGCAACTTCGGCTACCCGGAGACGGTTCCGTTCGGTTCGAGCAGCGACCTCAAGTGAGCTTCCACGTTGTCGAAGTTCGCCTGGAGGCCGTCGAACTTGGTCATGTGGTCGCGCCCGGCCCTGTCGCGGAACGCCAGGCTGTAGGTCAGTTCGGTCCCTCCGTCGGTCTCGCGCAGGTCCATCGTCTCGACGGCCTCCGCATCGGGCCAGCCCTCGAACAGCCACGTCTGCACGGTCCGTGTGGGCGGCTCGACCTCCAAGAAGGTGCCACGGAACGAGCACTCGGTGCCGTCGGGGGTGACGAAGACGTAGTGGTAGTGCCCTCCCACGCGCAGGTCTATCGAGCAGACCGTGACCTCCTCCTCGAACGGAGCGACGGTCTTGCGCACGTGGTCCGGCTTCGTGAACACGTCGAAGACGAGCTGGATCGGAGCGTCGAACTCTCGGGTGATGACGATCTCGAGCTCGTTCGGGAACTCGATGACCGCAGACCCGTGCCGATTAGGTGTCATTGCCGCTCTCCTTGTTGTAGCTCTCTGAGGTAGTCGTCCACGCGATCCAGCCGGTCGTTCCATGCCTGCTCGTACTTGGCGAGCCAGTCGTGGAACGGCCGAAGGCGCGCGAGTTCGAGGTGGTACAGCCGGCGACGCCCGTCGGCCCGGCAGCTGACGAGCCCGACCTCGCTCAGCACCCGTAGGTGCTTCGACACCTGAGGCTGGGACATCGACAGGTCGTCCACGAGCGCCCCGACCGACTTCTCGCCCGTGATCAGCGCGTCCAGGACCTCGCGGCGGCGCGCCTCGGCGATCGCGTTGAAGACATCCGACGTCGTGGAGGAGCGTGCCACCGTGCGATAGTATTCCGATGTCGGCATGGGTCAAGCCATGGGGGCCCATCGGTCCGCACACGGCCATGTCGAGGGTGGGTGAGCGCGCCTGGAGGGACTCGAACCCCCGGCCCACTGCTTAGAAGGCAGTTGCTCTATCCAACTGAGCTACAGGCGCATGGGCGAGACATCGGCCCACCGGGAAAGCCTAGTGCGTCGGGTGGTGACGTCGCAGCTTCGTACGGAGGCTCAGCGGACCGACGGCGACCCGGGCAGCGACCACCGGTCTACCACACCTTCAGCGTCTCGGTGGAGTTCTGTATCCGGTATCGACATCGTCACACTGCTCAACGACGGCACCGGGCGCGTCGTGGTGGGCAGGGCTCGACGAGCAGGACGAGGGCGTCGGCGGCGCCGTCGCTGTTGTACGGGGGCAGACTCGCCGAGCGCGCACGGGACGTCGGCGCCGTGGATCCACTCGCCGAGCGCGAGGACGTCGAGCCGACCACCCGCCGCCGTGGCCGCCTCGGCGGTGAACGCCGTAGCCCGTCTCGAGCCCGTCGAGCCAGCCGGCCGACCGGCCATTCCCTGCGCTCGTCGACCTCACGCTGGTTCTCCTCCGCGCCGAAGCCGGGCCGGGTCCGCGTCGCCGTCATGCTGAACGCCGCAGCGCGCAGAACCGGCAGCAGGGCGTCCCCGCTCGGCGAGCAGCAGCCGCGCGGGGACGGAGTGGTCACGGCGCGGCCGGGCCCGGCGACACTGTCGGAGCCCGGTGGCAGGCTTGGGCCGTGCTGTTCGCCGAGATCGCCGCGACGTCGGCGGCCGTCACCGCGACGTCGTCGCGGCGGCAGAAGATCGAGCTCATCGGCGCGTGCCTGCGCAAGGCCGAGCCGGACGAGGCCGAGGCCGCCGTCGCGTACCTCGCCGGCGTGCTGCGGCAGCGGCAGATCGGCGTCGGCTGGGCGAGCCTGCGCGAGGTCCCGTCGCCGGCCGCCGAGCCGACACTCACCGTCGCCGCCGTCGACGCCACTCTCGCCGCCGTAGGTAGGACGACCGGCGCCGGGTCCAAGGCCAGGCGCGCCGAGCAGCTCGCGGGGCTGTTCGGCCGGGCCACCGCGGACGAACAGCGCTACCTGCGTGGCCTGCTCACCGGCGAGGTGCGCCAGGGCGCGCTCGCCGGTGTCGCCGCCGAGGCCATCGCGACGGCCGCGGACGTGCCGGCCGCCGACGTACGCCGGGCGCTGCTGCTGCGTGGTGACCTCCGCGCCGTCGGCGCGGCCGCGCTCACCGGCGGGGCGGCCGCGCTCGCGGAGTTCCGACTGGAGGTCGGGCA
>JAFMQP010000129.1 GCA_017354575.1 Acidothermales bacterium
CGGTGTCGTCGTCGACGCGTACAACATCTGGTGGGACCCGAACGTCCACCGCGCACTGGCCCGCGCGGGTGGCCGGATCCTCAGCTACCAGGTGAGCGACTGGGTGACGCCCCTGCCGGCCGGGGCACTGCAGGGGCGTGCCCTGCCGGGCGACGGCTGCGTCGACTTCCGCGGGCTCGGGGCCGCGGTCGACGCCGCCGGCTATACCGGCCTGGTGGAGGTGGAGATCTTCGCCGCGGACCTCGCCGGGCGTTCTGGCGACGAGGTGCTCGCCCTGGTCTGCGACCGCTACCTGAAACACGTCGCCTGAGCGGCCGCGCCGCTAGGCTGCTGTCAGTGACAGCATCGACTGCAAAGTGGCGGTGGTCATGGCGACGCCGACGATGCGCGGGCTCTCGTCGTGGCGCGGTTCCGGGCGGGCCGGCCCATCTCCTTCCAGGACGCGCAGGTCGCTGCCGTCAGCGGCTCCAGGACCGCGGTCCTGGCGACGCGGAACGTCTCGGATCTCGAGGGCGTCGGCGTCGAGGTCGTGAATCCTTGGACCGCCGATCTCGACGCCGATGAGCGCTGAGGACCGCGCTCTCGGCGCGTTGTACGGGCTCGCGGTCGGCGACGCGCTGGGAATGCCGACGCAGTTCCTCTCGCGTGCGGTCGTCCGCGACCTGTACGGGACGGTCGACCGGTTCGAGCCGGGCCCCGACGTGAACGAGATCAGCCGCGGCACACCGGCCGCGCGCGTCACCGACGACACCGACCAGGCCGTCATCCTCGGTCGCGCGCTGGTCGACGGCGGCGGGACGCTGGACCATCGCCGGCTCGCCGACGACCTGCTCGCGTGGGAGCGGCGGATGGTCGCCACCGGCTCGGCCGACCTGCTCGGCCCGTCCACGCGGCGCGCGCTGACCGCGCTGAGCGACGGCGCGGCGTTGACCGACGCCGGGCGGTGGGGCGACACCAACGGCGCGGCCATGCGCATCGCGCCGGTGGGCGTCGCGACGCCGCCGCGCCCGCTGGAGCGACTGTGCGACCGCGTCCACGACGCCTGCCGGCTGACCCACGACACCACGATCGCCAACGCGGGCGCGTCCGCCGTCGCGGCCGTCGTCAGCGCGGGCGTCGACGGTGCCGACACCGCGACGGCGCTCCGCCTGGGCGTCGAAGCCGCGGTGTACGGCGCTGAACGCGGCAACTACGTGGCCGGCGCCGACGTCGGGCGCCGTATCGGCTGGGCGACGGACCTCGTCGCCGGTCGTCCCGACGACGAGGCGCTCGACCTGGTCTACGACCTCGTCGGCACCGGCGTCGCCACGCAGGAGGCCGTGCCCGCGGCGTTCGCCGTTGCGTCACTGCGTCCGGACGACCCGTGGGGCGCGTGCGTGCTCGCGGCGAGCCTCGGCGGCGACTGCGACACCGTGGGCGCCGTGGCGGGGGCGATGGTGGGCGCCTGCTGCGGCTACCGACGTCTACCGGCCGACGCCGTCCGCCGCGTCCGCGAGGCCAACGACCTGCGCCTCGAACCGCTCGCCGAGGCGCTGCTGGCCCTCCGGCGGACCTCCTGACGGCGTCACTTCACATGGCCGCTCCCGACTTCACATGGCGCCACCGTTCTTCACATGGCGCGACTCGAATCGAGCGGCGCCATGTGAAGATGGTCGGCTCGGTCGGCCACAGGGCGAGCGGGGCTAGCGGGGCAAGCGGGGCGACCGGGGCCAAGCGATGAGCGGCAGGGGGCGTCCGAGACGGCTGGTGCTCGTCGGCAGCGTGATCGTCGACGTCGTGATGGTCGTCGACGCGCTCCCGCCGGTCGGCGGCGACGCGCTGGCCCGGCGCTCGATGCTCGCCGTCGGCGGCGGGCACAACGTGCTGACCGCGGCCGCCCGGCAGGGCCTGCCCGCGGTCTACGGCGGCCGCCACGGCGACGGGCCGTTCGGCGACCGGGTGCGCGCCGCGCTCGCCGCCGAGGACATCGCCGTTCCGCTGCCGGCGACCACCGGCGAGGACACCGGGTTCTGCGTCGCGCTGGTCGACGGCACCGGCGAACGGACGTTCGTCACGAGCGCGGGCGCGGAGGCGCACCTCACCACCGACGAGCTCGCGCGCCTCGACCCACGGGATGGCGACGCCGTCTGCCTCTCCGGCTACGACCTCGCGTACCCGCACGGTCCCGTGGTCGCGCCCTGGATCGCCGCGCTACCGGCGGGCATCGCGGTCGCGTTCGACCCCGGTCCGCTCGTCGCCGGCCTCACCCGCGATGTGCTCGATCCGGTACTCGCCCGTACCGACTGGCTCAGCCTGAACAGCCGCGAGGCGCGGCTGCTCACCGGCGCCGACGACCCGGCGAGCGCGTCCGCCACACTCGCCGGGCGACTGGCGGCGGACGCCGGCGTCGTGCTGCGGCTCGGCGCGGACGGCTGCCTGCTCCGCGAACCGGACGGCACGACGACCCGTATACCCGCTCCGCGCGTGGACGCCGTCGACACCAGCGGCGCCGGGGACGTGCACGTCGGCGCGTTCCTCGCCGCGCTGTCCCGCGGGCTCGACACCGCGGACGCGTGCCGTCACGCCAACGCCGCCGCAGCGTACGCCGTCGCCCGCTACGGTCCCGCCACGGCGCCCACGCTCGCCGAGCCGGACGACGGCTGACCCCTCACTCCGGGGCGGGCTCCTGCAGCGAACGCAGCAGCAGGCTGGACACGTCCACCACCTCGACGCCCTCGCGGGCGGCGCCCTCGCTCTGCTTGGCCTTGATCGCGTCGCCCAGCATCACCAGGCAGTACGGGCACGCCGTCGAGACGGTGTCCGGGTCGAGGGCGAGTGCCTCCTCGATCCGCTCGGTGTTGACGCGCTTGCCGATCGTCTCCTCCATCCACATGCGCGCGCCGCCCGCACCGCAGCAGAAGCCGCGTTCCCTGCACCGGTGCATCTCCTGCGACGTGAGGCCCGGCACGTTGCCGAGCAGGTCGCGCGGCGGGGTGTAGACCTTGTTGTGCCGGCCGAGGAAGCACGGGTCGTGGTAGGTGACCTTCTCCTCGACGCGCTGCACCGGCTTCAGCCGGCCCTCGTCCACGAGGCGCGCGAGCAGCTGCGTGTGGTGGATCGTCTCGTAGTTCCCGCCCAGCTGCGGATACTCCCGCGCGATGGTGTTGAAGCAGTGCGGGCAGGTCGCGACGATCTTCTTCGCGCCGACCTCGTTCAGCGTCTCCACGTTCTGCTGCGCGAGCATCTGGTACAGGAACTCGTTGCCGAGCCGGCGGGCCGGGTCGCCCGTGCACGTCTCGCCCGGGCCGAGGACGGCGAACGAGACACCGGCGGTGTGCAGCAGTTCCGCCACCGCGCGGGTGGTCTTCCTCGCGCGGTCCTCGAGCGCGCCCGCGCAGCCGACCCAGAACAGGTACTCGACGTCGTCCGGGATCGCGCCGTCGACGACGCGTACCTCGAACGGCAGGTCCTCGGCCCAGTCCAGCCGCGCGGAGGCGTTCATCCCCCACGGGTTGCCCTTGTTCTCCAGGTTCTTCAGCATCGTGCCGGCCTCGGACGGGAAGCTCGACTCGATCAGTACCTGGTAGCGGCGCATGTCGTCGATGTGGTCGATGTGCTCTATGTCGACGGGGCACTGCTCGACGCAGGCGCCGCAGTTGGTGCACGACCACAGCACGTCCGGGTCGATGACGCCGTTCACGTCGGCGCCGCCGACGAGCGGGCGCTCCGCCTCCGCGCGTACCGACTCGGGCAGCGCGTCCCGCCGGTCCTCGGGCGCCAGCAGGTACGGGGCCTTCGCGAACAGGTGGTCGCGTAGGTCGGTGATGACGAGCTTGGGCGACAACGGCTTGTCCGTGTTCCATGCCGGGCACTGCGACTGGCAGCGTCCGCACTCGGTGCACGTGGCGAAGTCGAGCATGCCCTTCCAGGTGAAGTCCTCGATCTTCCCGCGGCCGAAGACGTCGGTGTCGGGGTCGGCCTGCTCGAAGTCGAGCGGCCGGCCGCCGGACATCATCGGCAGCAGCGGGCCTAGCGCGTCCGGCCGCCGCGAGGTCAGCACGTTCGGCGGGGCGAGCGCGATGTGCAGGTGCTTGCTGTATACGACGATCACACCGAACCCGAGGATCGTCGCCAACTGCAGCAGGATCCCCACGGTCTCCAGCACCTCGTTGACGCCGGTGCCGAGCGGGTGCAGCACGGCGGCGGCCGCGTAGCTGAAGAACGCGCCGCTCTTGTACGGGAACACGCCCGTGTTGACCTGCGCGCCGCGGTAGAGCAGCAGCGTCCATACCACGTTGAAGATCATCAGCAGCACGACCCAGGCCATGCCCGTGTGCGACTTGTAGAACCGTGACCACCGGCCGCGCTGCCTCGGCGACTGCCGCACCCGGATGACGGTGAACACGACGATCGCGGCCAGCACCGCCGCGGCGAACAGGTCCTCGAGGAAGCCGACGACCGGCCAGTGACCGATGCCCGGGATCGCGAAGTCGCGGACGAACAGCGCGCCGTACGCCTCGATGATCGTGAGCAGCAGGACGATGAAGCCCCAGAACGTGAAGGCGTGCGCGAGGCCGGGCACCGACCACTTCAGCAGCTTGCGCTGGCCGAGCACCTCGGTGAACTGCGTCGCGATCCGGCGGCCGACGTCCCGCGTGCGGTCGGGGTCGGGTTCCCCGCTGCGGAGCAGCCGGAACAGCCACCACAGCCGATGGCCGGCGACGACCGCCGCGACGAGCGTCATGGCGAGCCCTACGACGAGCCGGACCATCTGCACAGCGAGCCTCCCAAACGTCAGGGACGGACCGAGCCTAGGCGACCGCGGGCGCGTTCCCCCGCGGGCCGTCCGTCCGGCGTTCCCGACAATATTACCGACGAGTAACCGAATGTCGGCCGAACATCCCATGGCGGGCGATTGCACGCCCTTGACCGGGTTGTCACGGTCCACGAAGGATGTTGACGACCCCCAAGGAGCCGCCATGCACATCCGCAGCACCGCCCTGGTGTCCGCCGCCTCCGCCCTGCTCGCCCTGGTCGCCGCCGCGCCCGCCGCCGCCGCGCCGAGCGACCGGCCGATCGCGGTGACCCGCGGGCACGACGCCCAGTTCACGATCCAGACCTCGTCGTCCGGGGAGTCGCTGCTCGACCTCGACGTCGCCGCGCCCGGCGTCGACTGGGCCGACAAGAACGCCACGTCCGCGGTCGTCTCGCTCTACGTGGACGGTCGGTACGACACCGACGTCGTGGTCACCGGAAGCGAACCGGTGGCGCGTCAGTTCGCGCTAGGCTCGCTCAGCAAGGGCGGTCACCATCTCCGGCTGCACTTCGCCGACGACCGCTCGTCGCCGGCGGCCACGAGCGTGAACGTCACCGGCGTCCGCGCGTCGACGTACGCGGCGGGCACGGACGACGGGCTCGCGCTGCGGTACGCGCCGGTGCTGTACGGGCGCAACCTCGCGGAGCTCGGCGGCCCGAACGAGAGCGCCACCACCGACACGCCGCTCATCGCCTGGCACGAGGCCACCCCGGCGAGCACGCCCGGGCACACGGTACTGACCTACTCGATCGTCTGGAGCAACGAGGACGGCGGCACCGACACGCCGGCGCTGATGGCGCGCTGGGGCCGCACCACCGACATCGAGTGGGTGTACCAGCTCGAGGTGGACCAGAACGGTGACCGCGTCCCCGGCAGCGACGTCTACCAGGCCGCCAACCACGAGACGCTGCACTTCGCCGGCCGGTACGAGGGCGACCACGCCGTGCTGGAGACCTGCACGTCCAACAACAACATGTGCGACACCGTCGACGACCCGATGCGGTTCTTCCTCTCCGCGCTGCAGACCCGTCCCGCCGACCAGGCGCGCGAGCACCTGATGGACGTCAACCCGTGGACGTACCAGGTGATGGCGAAGGAGATGATCCGCGAGGGCAAGATCGAGCCGCCCACGCCGGATAGCGCGGCCACGCCGCTCGTCAGCGACCAGCGCAACTACCTCTACGCGGTCGTCAAGAAGACCACCAACGGGGCGAACGGCGGTTCGTCCTGGGTCGGCGTCGCGCTCGGCGTGACGCTGGCGAACGGCTCGACCGTCTACATGTCGAACCACGACGTGCCGAGCTGGTCGATCCAGCGTGACGACCCGGCGGCGACGACCGTCGAGCTGCCGCCCGGCACGACCGCGGACGACGTCGTCAAGGTGACCGCGTACCGGGTGGTGAACGGCACGGACACCGGCGCGACCGTGGACGTCACCGCCCTGCAGCGCGGCTTCCTGCTCGGCCAGGACTACCTGCCGCAGCAGTCGTTCCTGTCCTGGAGCGGCGACGCGAGGCTGTCCGCCGCCCAGCCCAGCGCCGTGCTCTGGACGCGCTGACCCCCGCTGCCCGCGAACCACGTGGCGTCCTCGGTGCCACCCCGACGGCATCGAGGACGCCACGTCGCTGTCAGCGCAGCACCCGGAAGCGGAGGTGGGTGTTCGGGTCGTACTCGGCGACACCGATCCGCTCGAGGTCGATCGGGTCGCCGCCGAGGTGGTCGAACAGCCGGGTGCCTCCGCCGAGCAGGGTCGGCTCCACGAAGACGTTGACCTCGTCCACCAGGCCCAGTCGCAGCGCCTGGTCGGCGATGTCGGCGCCGCCACCGATGTAGACGTCCTTCTCGCGGGCGGCTCGCTTGGCCAGGTCGAACGCAGTCGCGACGGCGTCGACGAAGTTGAACGTGGTCGCCCCGGCGACCCGTACCGGGTGCGGTCGGTGGGTGATCACGAAGACCGGCATCTTGAACGGCGGGTCCTCACCCCAGCCGCGGACGTGGTCGTACATGTTCCGGCCGACCACCGTGGCGCCGGTCCCGGCCAGGATCGTCCCGGCGAGCTCTGGCCGGCCTCCCGGGCGCAGGCGCTCAGCGCCGCCGGCGCCGAGGGGGACCTCGTAGCTCGGGTCCGGGCCGGTGATGTAGCCGTCGAGTGACATCGAGAGCGTGAGCTGGACCGTTCCGGCCATGGCGGCCTCCTCCCTGGTTGCATCGACGGATAGACGCGTCCGGCCTGCCGAAGTCATCGCCGAGCTATGCAGACGGACAAAGTTGAGTGTGATCGGCTCAGGCCTTTTGACGCCGCAATTCGGCGTGGTAGCTTTGAGCCAGACGCACTCAACCTTCTCAAGCAAGACGATCAACGGAGGCAAACCTGATGGGACGAGCGGTCGGAATCGACCTCGGTACGACCAACTCTGTGGTGTCGGTACTCGAGGGTGGCGAGGCCACGGTCATCACGAACGCCGAGGGGTCGCGCATCACGCCGTCCGTCGTCGCGTTCGCCAAGAACGGCGAGGTTCTCGTCGGTGAGGTAGCGAAGCGGCAGGCGGTCACCAACGCGGACCGCACGATCAGGTCGGTCAAGCGGCACATGGGCACCGGCTGGACCATCGACGTCGACAACAAGAGCTACAAGCCGCAGCAGATCTCGGCGTTCATCCTGCAGAAGCTGAAGCGGGACGCGGAGAGCTACCTGGGCGAGGACGTCACCGACGCGGTGGTCACCGTGCCCGCGTACTTCGACGACGCCCAGCGCCAGGCCACCAAGGAGGCCGGCGAGATCGCGGGCCTGAACGTCCTGCGCATCATCAACGAGCCGACCGCGGCCGCGCTCGCGTACGGGCTGGACAAGCAGCAGGACCAGACCATCCTGGTGTTCGACCTCGGTGGTGGCACGTTCGACGTGTCGCTGCTCGACGTCGCCAAGGACGACGACAACTTCTCCACGATCGAGGTGCGGGCCACCAACGGCGACAACCACCTCGGTGGTGACGACTGGGACCAGCGCATCGTCGACTGGCTCGTCGACAGGTTCAAGGGCGCCAACGGCATCGACCTGTCCAAGGACAAGATGGCGATGCAGCGCATCCGCGAGGCGGCGGAGAAGGCGAAGATCGAGCTGTCCAGCACGCAGCAGACCTCGATCAACCTGCCGTACATCACCGTCGACGCGGAGAAGAACCCGCTGTTCATCGACGAGTCGCTGTCGCGGGCGCAGTTCCAGCAGATGACATCCGACCTGCTCGACCGCACCAAGGCGCCGTTCCACCAGGTCATCAAGGACGCCGGCATCGAGCTGAGCCAGATCGACCAGGTCGTACTTGTCGGCGGCTCGACGCGTATGCCCGCGGTGCAGGAGCTCATCCGCGACCTGACGGGCGGCCGTGAGCCCAACAAGGGCGTCAACCCGGACGAGGTCGTCGCCGTCGGTGCCACGCTGCAGTCCGGCGTGCTCAAGGGCGAGGTGAAGGACGTCCTGCTGCTCGACGTCACGCCGCTGTCGCTGGGCATCGAGACCAAGGGCGGCATCTTCACCCGGCTGATCGAGCGCAACACCACGATCCCGACGCGCAAGTCGGAGATCTTCTCGACCGCCGAGGACAACCAGCCCACGGTCGGCATCCAGGTGTACCAGGGTGAGCGGGACATCGCCGCGTACAACAAGAAGCTCGGCACGTTCGAGCTGGACGGCATCCCGCCGGCGCCGCGTGGCGTGCCGCAGATCGAGGTCGCGTTCGACATCGACGCCAACGGCATCGTCAACGTCTCGGCAAAGGACCTCGCCACCGGCAAGAACCAGTCGATGACCATCTCCGGCGGCTCGGCGCTGCCGAAGGAGGACATTGACAAGATGGTGCGCGACGCCGAGGAGTACGCCGAGCAGGACCGCAAGCGGCGTGAAGAGGTCGAGGTGCGCAACCAGGCCGACACGCTCGTCTACTCGACGGAGAAGCTGCTCAAGGAGAACGCGGACAAGATCCCGGCCGACCGCAAGTCCGAGGTCGAGGACGCGATCACCGACGTGAAGAAGGCGCTCGCCGGCTCCGACGTCGAGGCGATCAAGACCAGCGTGGAGAAGCTCGGCACGGCCGCGCAGCAGGTCGGCACCGCGATGTACGCGCAGGCCCAGCAGGAGCAGGCGCAGCAGGCCGGCGCGGCCGGCGACGCCGGCGCGAGCACCGGCGACGCCGGCAGCACGCAGTCGTCGTCCGACGAGGACGTCGTCGACGCCGAGATCGTCGACGAGGACGACAAGCGTGAGGGTGGTGCCGCGTGAGTGACCTTCCCAACGAGGGTCGGTCACCGGAGGAGCAGTCGGGGTTCGTGTTCCGCGACAAGCGGC
>JAFMQP010000130.1 GCA_017354575.1 Acidothermales bacterium
GTTCAACCCCGGCTACCTGCTGGACGGCCTCGGCGTCCTCGACGCGCCGACCGCGTTGCTGTCCTTCACCACGCCGAAGAAGCCCGTCGTGGTCACGCCCGCCGACCAGGACGGCAAGGCGACCGTCGACTACAAGTACCTGCTGATGCCGATGCGACTGCCCGACCAGGGGGCGGCCGAAGCCGCGGTTCCGCGCGAGAGTCACGGGTAGTCCGCACTCGGCGCGCAGTCATCGAGGGAGGGGATCTCGCATGGAGCTCGGGATGGTCGGGCTCGGTCGCATGGGCGCGAACATGGCCGAGCGGCTGCGGCGGGCCGGTCACACCGTCGTCGGTTACGACGTCGGCCCGGACACCGGCCGCGACGTCGACAGCCTGGCCGCGCTCGTCGACGCGCTCACGCCGCCACGGGCCGTCTGGATCATGGTGCCGCTGGCGTACGTCGGCGACACCGTCGAGCAACTGGCCGGCCTGCTCGGTTCGGGCGACGTGGTGGTCGACGGCGGCAACTCGAAGTGGTCCGACGACAAGAAGCGGGCCGCGCTGCTCGCCGAGCACGGTGTCGGCTTCGTCGACTGCGGCGTCTCCGGTGGCATCTGGGGGTTGCAGAACGGCTACGCGCTCATGTGCGGCGGCTCCCCCGGGCACGTCGCGCTGCTGCAGCCGATCTTCGACGCGCTCAAGCCGGAGGGCGACGCTGGTTTCGTGCACGCCGGCCCGGTCGGTGCGGGGCACTTCACGAAGATGGTCCACAACGGCATCGAGTACGGCATGATGCAGGCGATCGCCGAGGGCTACGAGCTGCTGTCCGCGTCGAAGCTGGTCGAGAACCCCGACGACTGCGTCCGCAGCTGGCGCAAGGGCACGGTCATCAAGTCCTGGCTGCTCGACCTGCTCGCCCGCTCGTTCGACGACGACCCCGGTCTCGCCCAGATCGAGGACTACGCCGAGGACTCCGGCGAGGGCCGGTGGACCGTCGAGGCCGCGATCGACAACGCCGTGCCGATCTCGACGATCTCCGCCGCCTTGTTCGCGCGGTTCGCGTCCCGGCAGCACGAGTCCACCGCGATGAAGGCGGTCGCCGCGATGCGCAACCAGTTCGGCGGGCACGCCGTACACCGGCGCGACGGCACGGTCTCGGAACCGATGCGCCGTCCCGAGGCCGCGGGGGCCGACTCGCCGTCCGACCGCGCCTGACCGTGCACGTCGCGAACCTGTCGCTCACCGACTTCCGCTCGTACGCCTCGGCAGAGGTGTCGCTCGAGCCGGGGGTGACGGCGTTCGTCGGCCCGAACGGTGAGGGCAAGACGAACCTGGTCGAGGCGATCGGTTACGCCGCGACGCTCGGCAGCCACCGGACCGCGGCCGACGCGCCGTTGGTGCGTGCGGGTGCCGACCGTGCGATCGTCCGCGTCGGCGTCGAGCAGGACGGCCGGCGGACCCTGATCGAGCTGGAGATCAACCCGGGCAGGGCCAACCGCGCGCGGGTGAACCGGGGTGCGGTCCCCCGTCCGCGCGAGGTGCTCGGCCTGCTGGGCACGGTTCTGTTCGCGCCCGAGGACCTCGCGCTGGTCAAAGGCGACCCGGGCGAACGCCGCCGGTTCCTCGACGACCTCCTCGTCGCGCGCCGGCCGATCCTCGCCGCGGTGCGAAGCGACTACGACCGTGTGCTCAAGCAGCGCAACGCGCTGCTCAAGTCAGCGGCCGCGACGGGTGCCCGGCGCGCACCGCAGCTGTCCACCCTCGACGTGTGGGACGGGCACCTCGCCCGCGCCGGCGCGGAGCTGCTGGCGGCACGTGTGTCCCTCGTGGAGGCGCTGCGGCCGCACGTCGACAAGGCGTACGAGGCGATCGCCCGCGGCACCGGACCTGCCCGGCTCACCTACCGGTCGTCGCTCGGCGTCGACGCGCCGCTCAGCGGGAGTCACGACGTGCTCGCGGCGGCGATCCAGGCGGCGATCGCCGCGCGGCGCAAGGACGAGCTGGACCGCGGCGTCACGCTCGTCGGGCCGCACCGCGACGAGCTCGACCTGTCCATCGGCGACCTCGCCGCGCGCGGCTACGCCAGCCACGGCGAGTCCTGGTCGCTGGCACTCGCGCTGCGGCTGGGGTCGTACGAGCTGCTCCGCGGCGAGCTGGCGAGCGACCCGGTGCTGATCCTCGACGACGTGTTCGCCGAGCTCGACACCGACCGCCGCGACCGGCTCGCCGAGCTTGCGGCGTCCGCCGACCAGGTCCTGGTGACCGCCGCGGTCGTCGCCGACGTGCCGGAAGCGCTGTCGGGGGCGCGGTTCGACGTGATGGACGGGCTGGTCACCCGTGTCCGGTGACGACGGCCGTCCGGTCCAACCGGCGGACACGCCGGCGCCGGCCGAGCTCGCCCGCGCCGCCCTGAACCGCGCGAAGGAGGCCGCGGAACGCCGCGGCGCCGTCCCGGGCTCGGCGTCCACCTCCCGTCGCGGCCGGGATGTCCCCCGCCCACGCGCTCGGCCGGGCGATCCCGAGCTGGTCGGCCGGGCGATCGACGACCTGCTCACCGAGCGCGGCTGGGACGCCCGCGCCACCGTGGCCGCCCTGTTCGGCCGCTGGCCCGAGCTGGTCGGCGAGCAGGTGGCCGAGCACTGTGCCCCGCGTAGCTACGAGGACGGCCGGCTGCACGTCACGGCCGACTCGACCACCTGGGCCACGCACCTGCGGGCGCTCGCGCCCGAGCTCGTCCGCCGCCTCGCCGAGGAGCTGGGTGCGGGCGTCGTCCGCGACGTGCACATCACCGGCCCGACCGCGCCGAGCTGGCGCCGCGGACCCCGCCACGTCCGCGGCCGCGGGCCCCGCGACACCTACGGCTGACACCCGCCATCGTCCACAGCCGGAATCCACAGCTTCCACTGTCGCGCTCCCGAGGGCCCGGCCCGCGTATCCCTGTTCGCCCGGTGCCTGTTCGGCGGGCTGAGACCCATGTGTGGGGCTCTGGTGCGCCTTCTGGCGATACCGTCCGGGTAAGATGGAAGCAATACGGCGGGTCGGTCGTCCGGCCACCCGCCGGGCCCCGATCTTCCCGGGGTGGGTCGTTCCGCGGGGTGGATGCCACGGTCCAGGGGGAAGAGGGCAGATGCTCCCGTCGGCGCGGGAAAGGACCGTGCCGCCTGGCGCGGAGTGCAGTCGTCAGTGCCAGACCGCGGGCCTTCGTGCGCGTGGTACCGGCCGGAAAGGTCGTCAGCCAGTGTCCTACGACGCAACGTCGATCACCGTCCTCGAGGGGCTCGAGGCCGTACGCAAGCGGCCAGGCATGTACATCGGCTCCACCGGGGAACGCGGCCTGCACCACCTGATGAACGAGGTGGTCGACAACTCCGTCGACGAGGCACTGGCCGGGTACTGCACCGAGATCGAGGTCACGCTGCTCGCGGACGGCGGCCTGCGGGTCGTCGACGACGGCCGCGGCATCCCCGTCGACGAGCACCCGGTCGAGAGGCGGCCGGCGCTAGAGGTGATCATGACGACCTTGCACGCCGGCGGCAAGTTCGGCGGCGACGGCTACGCGGTGTCCGGCGGGCTGCACGGCGTCGGTGTGTCCGTCGTCAACGCACTGTCCCGGCGGGTCGAGGTCGTCGTGTACCGCGACGGCAGGATCTGGCGGCAGGACTACGAGCGCGGCGAGCCCACCGGGCCGGTGACGGTGATCGGCGAGTCCGACCGCACCGGCACCACCACCACGTTCTGGGCCGACCCCGAGGTGTTCGAGACCACGACGTACGTGTTCGAGGTGCTCGCGCGTCGGCTGCAGGAGATGGCGTTCCTCAACAAGGGCCTGCGCATCGGCATCCGCGACGAGCGGCCGGGGGCCGAGAGCGTCGAGGACGGCGACGGCACCGCCGAGAGCCGGAAGCCGCGCGAGGCGACGTACCACTACGAGGACGGCATCGTCGACTTCGTCCGGCACATCAACGCCACCAAGGATCCCGTGCACAGCACGGTCATCTCGTGGACGACGGAGGACGCCGGGCGCGGCATCTCCCTCGAGATGGCGATGCAGTGGAACACCTCGTTCACCGAGAGCGTGTACACGTTCGCGAACACGATCAACACGATCGAGGGCGGCACCCACGAGGAGGGCTTCCGGGCCGCGCTCACGTCGCTGGTCAACAGGTACGCGCGGCAGTGGGGCCTGTTGAAGGAGAAGGACCCGAACCTCACCGGCGACGACGTCCGCGAGGGGCTCACCGCGATCGTGTCAGTGAAGATGCGCGAGCCGCAGTTCGAGGGCCAGACGAAGACCAAGCTCGGCAACACCGAGGCGAAGACGTTCGTCCAGACCTCGACCGGCGAGATGCTCGGCGCGTGGTTCGACGCGAACCCGAGCGAGGGCAAGAACATCGCTCGCAAGGCGTTCGCCGCTGCGACCGCGCGGGTCGCGGCGCGCAAGGCACGCGACCTGGCCCGCAACCGCAAGGGTCTGATGGGCGCCGGCGGCCTGCCCGGCAAGCTCGCCGACTGCCAGTCGACGATGCCCGAGGAGTGCGAGGTCTTCATCGTCGAGGGCGACTCCGCCGGCGGCTCGGGCAAGGGCGGCCGCGACGTCCGTATCCAGGCCATCCTGCCCATCCGCGGCAAGATCCTGAACGTCGAGAAGGCCCGCATCGACAGGGTGCTGCAGAACCAGGAGGTCCAGGCGATCATCTCCGCCCTGGGCACCGGCATCCACGAGGACTTCGACATCGCGAAGCTGCGGTACCACAAGATCATCCTGATGGCGGACGCCGACGTCGACGGCCAGCACATCAGCACGCTGTTGCTCACGCTGCTGTTCCGGTTCATGCGTCCGCTCATCGAGGGCGGCTACGTCTACCTCGCCCAGCCGCCGCTGTACCGGATCAAGTGGGTCAACCAGCCGGACGAGTTCGCCTACACCGAGCGGGAGCGCGAGGGCCTGATCCGCCTCGGCCAGGAGAACGGCAAGCGGCTGCGCGGCAAGA
Organism: Acidothermales bacterium; assembly: GCA_017354575.1. GTDB lineage: Bacteria > Actinomycetota > Actinomycetes > Streptosporangiales > WHST01 > WHST01. Next base: position 4,973 of record JAFMQP010000130.1, read on the forward strand.
TCCAGCGGTACAAGGGCCTCGGCGAGATGAACGCCAACGAGCTGTGGGAGACCACGATGGACCCTGAGCATCGGGTGCTCCGTCAGGTCAGCCTCGACGACGCGGCGCAGGCCGACGAGCTGTTCAGCGTGCTCATGGGCGAGGACGTCGAGAGCCGCAGGAAGTTCATCCAGCGCAACGCGAAGGACGTCCGGTTCCTGGACATCTGAGCCCGGGCATCTGACCGCGACACGGAAGGAAACAGCGTGACCGAGGACGCGACCCTGCCTCCCAGGGACTCGATCCAGCCCGTCGACCTCCAGGTGGAGATGCAGCGCTCCTACCTGGACTACGCGATGAGCGTGATCGTCTCGCGTGCGCTGCCGGACGTGCGGGACGGCCTCAAGCCCGTGCACCGCCGCGTCCTGTACGCGATGTACGACGGCGGCTACCGTCCCGACCGGGGGTACAGCAAGTGCTCCCGCGTCGTCGGCGACGTGATGGGCCAGTACCACCCGCACGGCGACTCGGCCATCTACGACGCGCTCGTGCGGCTCGCGCAGCCGTGGTCGATGCGCTACCCCCTCGTCGACGGCCAGGGCAACTTCGGCTCCCGCGGCAACGACCCGCCGGCGGCCATGCGGTACACCGAGTGCCGGATGGCCCGGCTGGCGATGGAGATGGTGCGCTCCATCGACGAGGAGACCGTCGACTTCTCGCCCAACTACGACGGCGAGACGCAGGAGCCCGACGTCCTGCCCGCCCGCTTCCCCAACCTGCTGGTCAACGGGGCGTCCGGCATCGCCGTCGGCATGGCGACGAGCATCCCCCCGCACAACCTGCGCGAGGTCGCCGCCGGCGTGCAGTGGCTGCTCGACAACCCCGAGGCGGGCAACGAGGAGCTGCTCGAGGCGCTGCTCGAGCGGATCAAGGGCCCGGACTTCCCCACCGGCGCGTTGATCGTCGGCACCCGCGCGATCGAGCAGGCATACCGCACCGGCCGCGGCGCGATCACCATGCGCGCGGTCGTCGACGTGGAGGAGGACAGCCGCGGCCGTACGGTGCTCGTCATCACCGAGCTGCCGTACATGGTCAACCCCGACAACCTCGCGCAGAAGATCGCCGACCTCGCGAACACCGGCCGGGTGCAGGGCATCGCCGACATCCGGGACGAGTCAAGCGCACGCGTCGGCCAGCGGCTGGTCGTCGTGCTCAAGCGGGACGCGGTCGCGAAGGTCGTCTTGAACAACCTGTACAAGCACACCCAGCTGCAGGACACGTTCGGCGCCAACATGCTGGCGCTCGTCGACGGCGTACCGCGCACGCTGTCGCTGGACGGGTTCGTCCGCAGCTGGGTCGACCACCAGATCGACGTCATCGTCCGGCGCACCCGGTTCCGGCTGCGCAAGCGCGAAGAGCGCCTGCACATCGTCCGGGCGCTGCTCAAGGCGATCGACCGCATCGACGAGGTCATCCAGCTCATCCGGGCGAGCGAGTCGGCGGCGGTCGCGCAGACGGCGTTGATGGACTTCCTCGACATCGACGAGGTGCAGGCCCGCGCGATCCTCGACATGCAGCTGCGCAAGCTCGCCGCCCTGGAACGGCAGGAGCTGCAGGAGGAACACGACGAGCTCGTCGCGGAGATCGCCGAGCTCAACGCGATCCTCGCGTCGCCGGAACGGCAGCGGGAGATCGTCGGCGAGGAGCTGGCGACGATCGTCGAGCAGTACGGCGACGACCGGCGCACGCAGATCGTGCCCGACGAGGGCGACATGACGGCGGAGGACCTCATCCCGCACGAGGACGTCGTCGTGACGATCACCCACGGCGGCTACGCGAAGCGGACGAAGTCCGACCTTTACCGGTCGCAGCGGCGTGGCGGCCGCGGCGTCAGGGGCGCGCAGCTCAAGCAGGACGACATCGTCGAGCACTTCTTCGTCACCGACACGCACCAGTGGATCCTGTTCTTCACGAACATGGGCCGGGTCTACCGGATCAAGGCGTACCACCTGCCCGAGGCGGCGCGGGACGCCCGCGGTCAGCACGTCGCCAACCTGGTGGCGTTCCAGCCGGACGAGCGGATCGCCGGCGTCCTTGCGATCCGCGACTACGAGATCGCGCCGTACCTCGTCGTCGCGACCAAGAACGGGCTGGTCAAGAAGACCAGGCTCAGCGACTACGACTCGGCACGCACCGGTGGCCTGATCGCGGTGAACCTCCGCGACGGCGACGAGCTGATCGGCGCCCGCCTGGTCGGTCCGGACGACGACATCCTGCTCGTCTCCCGGAAGGGCATGTCGATCCGGTTCCACGCCGACGACGCCGCCCTGCGCCCGATGGGCCGGGCGACCAGTGGCGTCATCGGCATGCGCTTCCGTAACGGTGACGAACTGCTCGCGCTCGGCGTCGTGCGGCCCGAATCGGCCGGCTCGTACGTGTTCACGGCGACGTCCGCCGGGTATGCCAAGCGGACGCCGGTCGACGAGTGGACGGTGAAGGGCCGAGGCGGGCTGGGGATCAAGGCGATGCGTACTGCCGACGGACGTGGCGTGCTGGTCGGCGCACTCATCGTCGGCGAGGGCGACGAGCTGTACGCGATCACCGCCGCCGGGGGCGTGATCCGCACTCGAGTGACGCAGGGTGAGCTTCGTCCGCTCGGTCGTGACACTATGGGAGTGCGCCTCATCAATCTGGCGGGAGGCGACGAGGTCGTCGCCGTCGCCTGGAACGCTGAGGCGGCCGCAGTCGACGAGCCGGTGGACGACGAGCCCGGAGAGGGGGACGCGTGAGCGACCTCAAGCGCTTCGCCACGCGCGGCGCCACGGCGACAGGGACCCAGAACCGTCAACAGCCGCAGCAGCAACCGGCACAACAACGCGGTCAGGGGAGCACCGGCAACGGCCAGGTCGCAGCCCCGCCCCGCGGCACGGAACAGACGGGTACCCAGCGTCTGATCCCCACCCGGCACACGGGCAGCCAGCCCCGCGTGCCGGGCGGCCGCGCCCGCGCCCCCCGGCGCGCCCATCTGCTGCTCAGCCGGGTCGACCCGTGGTCGGTGATGAAGTTCAGCTTCGTGGTGTCGCTGGTGCTGTTCGTCGTGCTCTTCGTGGCGGTGGCGGTGCTCTACGCGGTGCTCGCCGGCATGGGTGTCTTCGACGCCATCATCAACACGGCCCACGACCTCACCGGCAGCAGCGACAACTGGAACATCGCCGGCTGGTTCTCGGCCAAGACCATCCTCGGCTGGACCGCGGTGCTCGGCGCGGTCAACGTCGTCCTGGTCACGGCCCTCGCGACCCTCGGCGCGTTCGTCTACAACCTCGTCACGGGGCTCGTCGGCGGTATCGAGGTCACCCTGTCCGAAGCAGAGTGACCGCGCCCGGCGTCCGGCCCGGTGAGCGACGAGCGCCCGCGGTGCGGTACGCTCATCGCACACGCTGGTTCACCGATCTGGTGGCCCGTGTCCCGGTCTTCGGGGCTATAGCTCAGCCCGGTTAGAGCGCTTCCCTGATAAGGAAGAGGTCCCTGGTTCAAGTCCAGGTAGCCCCACCACGCGTCTGCGCAGGTCAGCGGACTGTGACCGTTCGCATCTATCCAAGACAGTCGCTGTTGAGTGACTAAGTGCGTGACTAAGTGCGTGACTAAGTGCCGTTGTCGATCTTGAAGATGGTGTCCATGACGACGGCGCCGGTCTGAATGACCGGTCGGATCTGCTTCCTGTAGACAAGCTCGGTGACCGTGGTCGAAGAGTGCCCGACGAGACGGGAGATCTCTTCTAACGGAACGCCCTGATCCGACAGCAGTGACACGAAGCTGTGCCGCAGCTCGCGTGGCGTCCACTGGTCCGGGTCCAGGCCGTCGACTCTCTTGAGGATCGTCCGGAAGCGCTTCCTGACGTTCGCATCGTCAAGCGGAGTGCCGACGTGTGTACAGAAGACCAGGTTGTCGTCGTGCCAGCGGACTCCACGCTCTTCGGCCAGCGCACGGTCCTTAGCCTGCAGTCCACGGTGGTGCCGAAGCGCCTCGACGCAGCGAGCTGGTAGCGCGATCGTGCGGCGGGACTTCCGGGTCTTGGTGTCGTTCCCGGCTCGGACGGAGCGCCAGACCGCGATGTAGGGAGGGACGGGCGGCTTGGCGTCTGGGGCGCCGGCCAGGTCGCCATGATCCCAGGGC
>JAFMQP010000131.1 GCA_017354575.1 Acidothermales bacterium
TGTAGCGCGGTGCCGTTATGAACAAGATCCGTCGGGGGCTCAATCATCGGGGCGTGGCGTTCCTGCCGTCTTTCACGCCATGCGGCACGACCGTGGTGGTATCGGTGCGCGAAGAGCATTCCATGCGCGCCGTTGATCCAACCGGCCATGTCGCAGTGAGCTGGAGGACGCGATGTCGACGCTGTCCAACGACCACACCGAGAAGGGTGTGCCACGACGGAACTTCTTGGCGGGCACGGTAACTCTCGCCGGGGCAAGCCTCATCAGCATTCCGACTGCTGCGCGTGCAGCGCAGCCTCCGTCGCCGGCGGCAGGGAACGCCGCCGAGGCGAAGAACCTGGTGCTGGTCGGCACCAACGACCTGCAGGCCCGTTCCACGTACCAGCCGGTGATCGAGTTCAACCCGATCGCCCAGCGCTGGATCTTCTACGGTGGCGAGCATCTGGGTCACACGGTCAACCCGTTGACCGGCGACGACGAACCGAACGGGACCTCGGTCGTCGACGTGACGGATCCGAAGAGACCCACGTACATGGCCCACATTCCCGGGCCGGGAGGGCCGACGAGCTCGGCGCAGATGGTCCGCATCGCCAACGGCAGCGACCTGCCCAAGGGCGATCCGAAAAAGGTCTACCTGCTGCGTGCCTGCGGGGGCAGTGACCCGCAACAGAACGCGCACGAGATCTGGGACGTGACCGACCCGGGCAAGCCGGAGAAGGTGACGACCATCGTCTCGGGGCTCACCGACACCCACAAGAGTTGGTGGGAGGCCGAGACCGGTATCGCGTACCTGGTGTCCGGAGTTCCGGGTTGGCGGGTCACCCGGATGACGCAGGTGTACGACCTCAGCGATCCCACACATCCGCGGTTCGTCCGGAACTTCGGGCTGGACGGCCAACAGCCGGGCTCCACCGGTCCGGTCCCCACCGAGGTGCACGGCATGATCAGCGTGCCGAGCGTGAACCGTGTCTACTTCGGCTACGGCACCGCGGACAACGGGTACATGCAGATCATCGACCGCCAGAAGCTGCTCACCGGCGGAGCCGACCCGACACCGGCGAACCTGGATTTCCCGCAGGTCTCGCTGCACAAGATGTCCTCGCTGAACGGCGACCACACGACGTTCCCGGTGTTGGGCATGACCGCGCCCGAGTTCACCGCATGGCCGGACGGCGGCAAGCGTGACATCGTCGCCATCACGGGTGAGGAGGAAGGTAACCAGGCGACGGCCGGGCATCCGCAGATGCTGTGGTTCGCCGACATCACCGACGAGACCACGCCGCAGATCGTCTCGAACTACCACGTCGACGAACGTTCCGGAGGCTTCGCCTCCAGGGGCGGGCGCTTCGGATCGCATGCGACGAACGAGAACATGACGTCGATCTACTACCGCAAGGTCGTCTTCGTCTCCTACTTCGTCGCCGGAGTCCGGGCCGTCGACATGCGCGACCCGTACAGCCCGAAAGAGGCGGGCTACTACATCCCGGCGATAACCGACAACACGACGCCGAGCTGTATCACGGTCAACGGTCAGCAACAATGCAAGCGGGCGATCCAGACAAACAACGTCGAGGTCGACGACCGCGGCTACGTCTACATCGTGGACCGGGCGGGCACCGGCCTGCACGTCCTCAGACCCACAGGTGACCTGGCGAACATCGTCGGTCTGTAGAGCATTTTTCCGCCTGTTACCGGGTGGACCGGTGCCATCTATTCCACCTCATTCGTAAGGAGAATGAGATGTCGAGAAACAATACGACCGATCGTGCAGAGCACGATGGATTTCTGGGTGCCGTGCCACGGCGAGGCTTCCTGGCCGGTGCCGTCGGTTTCGCCGGCGCGGGCCTGCTCGGCTCGGCGCTCCCCGCTCACGCGGCCGGGAAGGCGTCGAGCGGGGCAGGCGCACGTACGGCACAGGCCGCCGCGTCGGTGTCGGCGCCGTTCGGGGCACCCACGCCGGCCGATCCCAACCCCGGCGCGAACATCACCGCGGTCCGCGGTGACCGCGGCGACAGCCAGTGGTCGGAGCAGACCCGTTCCGAGGTGCTGGCCCGTCACGGCGTGGTCGCCACGAGCCAGTCGATCGCGGCCCAGGCGGGGCTGCAGATGCTGCAACAGGGCGGATCGGCGGCGGACGCGGCGATCGCGACCGCCGCGATGCTCGGTGTCGTCGAACCCGAGAGCACCGGCCTGGGAGCCGACATGTTCTCGATCTACTACTCGGCCGCCGACCGCAAGCTGTACGGCATCAACGCCAGCGGCTGGTCGTCGTCGGCTTGGACCCTCGCGTACTTCAACGGGCGCGGTTACGACGAGTCGACAGGGATGCCCCAGAGCGGTGTCGACACGATCACCGTGCCGGGAGCCGTGGACGGCTGGTCGCGTCTGCACAAGCGGTTCGGGAACATGACCTTCGCGGACGTGCTCGAACCGGCGGCCAGGACGGCAGAGCAGGGATTCGGCGTGACCGAGCGCATCCACGAGCAGTGGCAGAGCAGCGTGAGCAAGCTGAGCAAGGACCCCGACTCGACGAAGACGTTCCTTGTCGACGGACAGGCACCCGCGCTGTACGGCAACTTCCGCAATCCTGATCTGGCCGGAGCGCTCAGGCTGCTGCAGCAGCGCGGGCGCGACGCGTACTACCTGGGTGACATCGGTGAGGCCATCGTCGCGAAGATCCAGCAGTCGGGCGGCCAGATGAGCCTCGCCGACGTTCGCGACTTCGAAGCCGAGTGGGTCGACCCGATCTCGACCAACTACCGCGGCTTCGACGTCTACGAGCTGCCGCCGAACTGTCAGGGCTTCGCCGTCCTGGAGATGATGAACATACTCGAGGTGTGCATCCCGAAGCTCGGCTACGACCTGGCCGAGCTGGGTCCGCGCTCGCCGCGGTTCTGGCATTTCCTGGTGGAGGCGAAGAAGCTCGCGTACGCGGACCTGAACACCTACAACGGTGACCCGCGGTTCTCGGAGGTCCCGATCGAGCGGCTCACCTCGAAGGACTACGCGGCCACGCTCACGTCGAAGATCGACCCGGACCACGCGTCCGAGCCAGCCGTCCGCGTCTCCAACGACTCGGACACGGTGTATCTCACCGCGGCCGACCGTTGGGGCAACATGGTGTCGTTCATCTACAGCATCTACTCGAACTTCGGGTCCGGCCTGACCGTGCCCGGATACGGGTTCCCGCTGCAGAACCGGGGCGCGCTGTTCTCGCTCGACCCGGCGAGCCCCAACGTCGTCGAGCCACGGAAGCGGCCGTTCCACACCATCATCCCCGGCTTCGTCATGAAGGACGGCGCTCCCGTGCTCGCCTTCGGGAACATGGGCGGCAGTGAGCAGCCGCAGGCGCAGGCCACCGAGTTGGTCGACATGATCGACCTGGGGATGAACGTGCAGGCCGCAGGCGACGCGGCACGGTTCAGCCACGACCAGGCGTCGAACCGGCTCGACCTGGAGTCGAACCTCTACGAGCTCGTCGGCTCACAACTCACGTCGATGGGCCACGACGCCCACTCGGCGGACGGCGAGCCGATGGGCGGCTACCAGGCGATCCTGTTCACACCGATACCAGGGGCGAAAGCGCCGCCCGGCCGGAGCATTGCGGGAGACCCGCCCGTCAACGGCGTGTACCGCGCCGGGACGGACTTCCGCAAGGACGGCGAGGCCGTCGGCTGGTAACGGCCGCACCGGGGCTTCCCGCGACCTGCACGGCGTGGGAAGCCCCGGTCGCCTCGGAGGTGTCAGCCGAGCAGGAGCCTGGCGAGCCCGGCGAGGCCGACGAGCACGATGACGATGCGCAGCACGAGCGGCGGCAGCCGTCGGCCGATCCGCGCACCGATCTGGCCGCCGACGATCGAGCCGGCCGCGATGAGCCCGGCGACCGTCCAGGCCACGTGCGCCACCACGACGAACAGGAGTGCGGCGAACAGGTTCGCTATCCCGGCGCTCACGTTCTTCACCGCGTTGATGCGTTGCAGCTCGTCGTGGGCGAACACGCCGAGGACGCCCATCAGGATCACGCCCTGCCCCCCGAAGTAGCCTCCGTACACGGACGCGCCGAACGTGCCCGCGAGCATGCCGGGGACACGGTCGTGGGTGCCGCCTCGCCGTGCCGTCCACTCGCTGAGCTTGGGCTGGACGATGACGAGCACGATCGCGAGCACGATGAGAGCCGGTACGACCGCGTTGAACGCCGACTCCGGCAGCACGAGCACCAGCGCCGCGCCGAGCAGGCCGCCGACCGCGGACACGACACTCAGCAGGCCGGCCCTGCGGCGCTGGCCGGTGAGCTCACGCCGGTAACCGATCGCACCGCTGAGGCTCCCGGGGACGAGACCGACCCGGTTGGACATGTTGGCGACGACGGGCGGATAACCGAGTGCGACCAGTGCGGGGAACGTGACCAACGAACCCGAACCGACGATCGTGTTGATGGTGCCGGCGCCGATGCCCGCGGCGAGCGTGGCAACGTCCTGCCACGGCGTCACAGCGAACCCGCGGGTGCGCGCGGGCGGTCAGAGCTCGAGCTCACCGGCGGCCTTGAGGTCGTGGTACGTGGCACGGGTGGTCTCCGAGTGGTCGCGGGCGATCGCGGCGGCGCGGTCCTCGTCGTGCGCGGCGAGCGCGTCGACGAGTTCGGTGTGCTCGTCCCACGAGTCGTGCCCGCGGTGCCGGGCGAGCGGGGCGTAGTACCAGCGGATGCGGCGGTCTACGAGCGTGATCAGCTCGGCCAGTACCGTGTTGCTCGCCATCCGCGTGACGTACGAGTGGAACTCGGCGTTGCTCGCGACCAGCGACTCGACCTCGGGGTGTTCCTCGGCGAGCGCCGCCTCGCCCGCCCGTACCAGCTCGCGCAGGTGCTCGATCTGCTCGGGCGTGCTCACGCGCGCCGCGAGCCGTGCGGACCCGCCCTCGAGCAGGGAGCGCACGGTCAGCAGCTGGTCCACCTCCTCGTCGGTCGGCACGTGCACGAACGCGCCCTGGCCCGGCCGGAGGTCGATCCATCCCTCGGCCTGCAACCGGTGCAGCGCCTCACGAACCGGCTGCCGGCTGACGCCGAGGTGGCGGGCAAGCTCACTTTCGACCAGGTGCTGGCCCGGCGGCAGCGACCCCACGATGATCAGCTCGATCAGTGCGTCGTAGACGGACTGCCGAAGGGGGACGGGACGCTCGATCGGTCGCGGTGTCACACCCGCGAGTCCCGATCCGTTCGGTCTGCCGAGGTCTAGGCGACGCCACGCGGCATCACTTTCGTTCAAGGAATTCCTCGTGCCACTGGGATTCGACGTACGAGCCTCTAGTGTACGGTATGCAAAAGGGGTTACCCGTGACGCCGTCGTCCCCTGACGTGGCCCGTGATGGTTGCCGTGAGCAGTACGGCCACCAGCAGACCGACGGGCAGCACCGGGGCGACCACGGTCGCGTTGACGACGAGCAGACCGCCCACCAGGGCACCGACCACGACAGCGGCGAGCAGCGTGACGCTGTGCCATTCCACCCGCCCTGCCGTGATGAGCGTGGCCAACGCGCCGATCAGCGTTCCGGTGAGGTACGTCGTCGACAGACGCGGTGCGTTGATCGCACGGACGGCTCCGCTCTGGACGCCCATCGCGAGGGCCGCGACGGCGATGAGCAGCGTCCGCGCGAGGCCCTCCGGCCGGCCGTCCGTGGCGGCCCAGCCGACGAGGAAGCCGACCAGCGCGCCGAGCTCACAGGTGAGCGCGATGTTCACCCGTGCGGGCCAGCCGGGCTGTTCCGGATGCGCGGGTCCCACGATCGTGCTGCTGGCGACCACTCCGGCGACGAACGCCACCACGGCGAACGCGGCCCGCGCGGCCAGCTGGCCGTCATGGCGTCCGACCGACAACCCGAGCTGCACCAGGTTGCCGGTCATGATGCTCGTGAACACCTCGCCCAGGCGCAGGAAGCTGATCGCGTCCATCGCGCCGGTCGCGACGGTCAGGACGGTCGCCAGGGCGACCGGCAGCATGGCCACCCGCTCGGCCGCCCTGGCGCGGGCGCGGCCGGCGTCGCGGTGGTCTCCGGTCGTCACGCTGTTCAGCATGACACCCACTCCCGCGGCCGACCTCGCAGCGGCGCACCGGCGTAAGGCGTGCCGTCGTTGTGAGTTCGTTACGTTCAATGACGCTGAACGGCATTGACACCGTTACAGTTTGCAGTTCGCGCCGAGAGCCGTACGAATGATCGACACCATAGGACCCGCGTGGGAGCGAGGTGAGGTGCGTGTCGGCGAGTGAACCCGTGCTCGAGGTTTCGGGGCTGACCAAGCACTTCGACGTGCCGCGCAGCCGGGGCGGTGGTGTCGTGCACGCGGTCGACGGCGTCGACATCACGGTCGGGCAGGGCGAGATCGTCGGCCTCGTCGGCGAGTCCGGCAGCGGGAAGTCGACGGTGGCGCGTTGCATCGTCCGGCTGCTCGAACCCACCGCCGGCCGGATTCGCTTGCACGGCAAGGACATCAGCCATGTGTCCCGACGCGGGATGCGGTCACTGCGGCGTCAGGTACACATGGTGTTCCAGGACCCGTACTCGTCCCTCGACCCGAGGACGCCGGTCGGTGACATCGTCGCTGAACCGTTGCGGATGCACGGGATCGCGCGCGGGCGCGACGTCGGGCGGCGCGTCGGCGAGATGCTCGAGCGCGTCGGCCTGTCGGCGGACATGCGCCGCCGTTACCCGCACGAGCTGTCCGGCGGTCGGCGGCAGCGCGTCGGGCTGGCGCGGTCGCTTGTGCTGGGGCCGAGCCTGCTCGTGGCCGACGAACCGGTGTCGGCGCTTGACGTGTCGGTGCGGGCGTCGATCATCAACCTGGTGCTCGACCTGCAGCGCGACATGGGCTTCAGTTGCCTGTTCGTCGCGCACGACCTGTCGACGGTCGAGTTCCTCTGCAACCGGGTGTACGTCACGTATCTCGGCCACATCGTCGAGGTCGGCAGCCGCGACCGGCTGTTCGACGCACCGCGCCACCCGTACACGCAGTCGCTGCTGTCGGCTGTCGCGCTTCCCGACCCGCGCCTCCAACGGGAACGCCGCCGCGTCGTCCTACCGGGAGACGTGCCGAGCCCGATCGAGCCGCCGTCCGGCTGCCGGTTCCACACCAGGTGCCCCGTCGCGGAGTTTCCGCTGTGCCGCGAACAGGTACCCGAGCTCGTGGAGCACACTGGGGACAGGCACCGTGCGGCATGTCACCTGGTCGGCACCGACGGTCGCGCGCCGGATGTCTCGGGAGGAGCGGATCCGCTTGTTCACCACCAGACCTGAGCTGACCGGTACGTTCGGCATGGTCGCGTCGACGCACTGGATCGCGTCGCAGACGGGCATGGCCGTACTCGAGAAGGGCGGCAACGCCTTCGACGCGGCGGTCGCGACGGGTTTCGTCCTGCAGGTGGTCGAGCCGCATCTCAACGGCCCGGCAGGCGAGGTGCCGGTCATCGGCTGGGACGCGCGTGCCGATCGGCCGTTCGTCGTCTGCGGGCAGGGCACCGCGCCGGCGCTCGCCACCATCGCGGCGTTCCGCGACCTCGGCCTCGACCTCGTGCCCGGCACGGGGACGCTCGCGGCGTGCGTGCCCGGTTCGTTCGGCGCGTGGCTGTTGCTGCTGCGCGACCACGGCACGCTGCGGCTCGCCGACGTGCTGGAGTACGCGATCGGCTATGCGGAACACGGGTTCCCCGTGCTGCCGCGCATCGCGGGCACGGTCGAGACCGTCGCCGACCTGTTCCGCGACCACTGGCAGAGCTCCGCAGAGCTCTGGCTGCCGAACGGCGCACCACCGGAACCGGGGACCATGTTCCGCAACCCCGGTCTGGCCGCGACGTACCGCCGCGTGCTCGACGAGGCCACGGCGGCGGGTTCCGACCGCGACGCGCAGATCGAGGCGGCGCGGGTGGCGTTCTACGAGGGGTTCGTCGCCGAGACGCTGGCGGAGTTCGTCGAGAAGACCGCCGTGATGGACGTGACCGGCAGGCCGCACACGGGTTTCCTGCGCGCCGACGACATGGCGTCGTGGCGGGCGAGCGCCGAGGAACCGGTGGCGTACGACTACCACGGCCACACGGTGCTGAAGGCGGGGCCGTGGACGCAGGGCCCGGTGTTCCTGCAACAGCTCGCGCTGCTCGCCGACACCGACCTCGCGGCGTACGGCCCGTGCTCGCCCGAGTTCGTGCACGTGGTGACCGAGAGCGCGAAGCTGGCGTTCGCCGATCGCGAGGCGTACTACGGAGATCCGGCGTTCGTCGACGTACCGCTCGACGAGCTGCTGTCGCCGGCGTACAACGACGAACGCCGCCGGCTGGTCGCCGACACCGCCGACGTGGGTCCGTTGCGCCCCGGCAGCCCAGGCGGACGCACACCGCGCCTTCCCGACATCGGCGGGCTCGTGTACGCGGAGACGGCCGGTGCGGTCGGTGAGCCGACGTTGAGCCCCACCGGCGAGACGCGCGGCGACACGTGCCACCTCGACGTCGTCGACAGGTGGGGCAACATGGTCAGCGCGACGCCCAGTGGCGGCTGGCTGCAGAGCTCACCGGTCGTCCCGGGCCTGGGCTTCCCGCTCGGTACGCGCGCGCAGATGTTCTGGCTGGAAGAGGGTCTGCCGGCGTCGCTCGCGCCGGGCAAGCGGCCGCGGACGACGCTGACGCCGTCGTTCGCGCTGCGCGGCGGCGCGCCGTACCTCGCGTTCGGCACGCCGGGAGGCGACCAGCAGGACCAGTGGTCGCTGGTGCTGTTCCTCCGGCACGTGCACCACGGCATGAACCTGCAGGAGGCGGTCGACGCGCCCGCGTGGCACAGCGCGCACTTCCCCTCGTCGTTCTACCCGCGGCAGGCCGAACCGGGGAGGATCCTCGTCGAGGACCGGCTCGGTGAGCCCGCACTCGACGCGCTGCACGAGCGCGGCCACCGCGTGTCGGTGGCCGACGGCTGGTCGTTGGGCCGGCTCAGCGCGGCGAGCCGGGACTCCGACGGCGTCCTGCGTGCCGGTGCCAACCCGCGGGGGATGCAGGGTTACGCAGTAGGACGCTAGGACGGAGGTATGGCAAAGGTGCCGTACCTCGAGATGGAGCCGCTGTCGCGGCCGGCGCCGC
>JAFMQP010000132.1 GCA_017354575.1 Acidothermales bacterium
CGTCGTCGCCGCGCTCACCGAGGTGTTCGAGCAGTTCGACGTCGACGCGCAGGTCACCGGGTTCACCCGCGGCCCGACGGTCACCCGTTACGAGGTCGAGCTCGGCCCCGCGGTCAAGGTGGAACGGGTCACCGCGCTGTCGCGCAACATCTCGCTCGCGGTGAAGAGCGCCGAGGTGCGGATCCTGTCGCCGATCCCCGGCAAGTCGGCGATGGGCATCGAGATCCCGAACGCCGACAAGGAGAACGTCAGCCTCGGCGACGTGCTCCGTTCGCAGGCGGCGACGTCCGACCACCACCCGCTGCTCGTCGGCCTCGGCAAGGACGTCGAGGGCGGCTACGTGGTCGCGAACCTGGCGAAGATGCCGCACGTGCTGATCGCCGGCGCCACCGGGTCCGGCAAGTCGAGCTGCATCAACGCGCTCATCACGTCGCTGCTCATGCGGGCGACGCCGGACGAGGTGCGGATGGTGCTCATCGACCCGAAGCGGGTGGAGCTCACGCACTACGGCGGCGTGCCGCACCTGATCACGCCGATCATCACGCACCCGAAGAAGGCCGCCGAGGCGCTGCAGTGGGTCGTCAAGGAGATGGACCTGCGCTACGACGACCTCGCGTCCAGCGGGTTCCGGCACATCGACGACTACAACAAGGCGATCAGGGCCGGGAAGCTCCAGCCCGAGCCCGGCAGCGAGAAGCAGTACAAGCCGTACCCGTACCTCGCCGTGGTGGTCGACGAGCTCGCCGACCTGATGATGGTCGCCCCGCGCGACGTCGAGGACGCGATCGTCCGCATCACCCAGCTCGCCCGCGCGGCGGGCATCCACCTGGTGCTCGCCACCCAGCGGCCGAGCGTCGACGTCGTCACCGGGCTGATCAAGGCGAACGTGCCGTCGCGGCTGGGCTTCGCGACCTCGTCGCTCGCGGACAGCCGGGTCGTGCTCGACCAGCCGGGCGCGGAGAAGCTGATCGGCCAGGGCGACGGCCTGTTCCTGCCGATGGGCGCGAACAAGCCGATGCGCATCCAGGGCGCCTGGGTGCCCGAGTCGGAGATCCGCGCCGTCGTCGGGCACGCCAAGCAGCAGGCCGACCCGACCTACCGCGACGACGTCACCGCCGTCCAGACCAGGAAGAAGGACCTGGACGACGAGATCGGCGACGACCTCGACCTGGTCTGCCAGGCCGCCGAGCTGATCATCTCGACCCAGTTCGGCTCGACGTCGATGCTGCAGCGCAAGCTGCGGGTCGGGTTCGCGAAGGCCGGCCGGCTGATGGACATCCTGGAAAGCCGCGGCGTCGTCGGGCCCAGCGAGGGCTCGAAGGCCCGCGACGTGCTGATCAAGCCGGACGACGTCGCCGCCGCGCTCGCCGCCCTCCGCGGCGAGGACCCTCCCGCGGTGGAGGAGCCGCCGTCCGACGAGGCGGACGACGCCCCCGACGAGGACGCCTGACACCCCGCGCGGTCGTCACGCGGCGGCGAGCACGTCGAGCAGCGTGAGGGCGGCGGGCAGCGTGGCCGGCAGCCGCAGTGGCCGCACGCTCACGTCGGTCTCGGTGGCGAGGCGCAGGGTGCGGGGCAGGTCCGCCGGCAGCACCGACACCCGGTGGATGGTCAGGACGGCGACGGCGGCGGGGCCGAGGTCCGCCACCGTCTCGCCGGCGGAGAACGCGGTGGTGAGGACCCGGGCGAGCGAGAGGCGTCTGGCGACCCCGTCCCAGCCCGACGGCACCTCGTCGACGCGGACGCCGACGAGGCCGTACCTGTCGTTCGGGTCGGTGCCGGCTGCCGCGGCCTCGGCGTACACCTCGCCGAGGCGGGTCCTGAGGTAGTCGGGACGCGCCAGGCCGGACAGGGGTTCGACACTCTCCGTGTACTCCCCGGCGGTCGATCCTGACCGAGCGTACGACTCCGCGAATCGGCGTACGACCACCGCGGGCGGGATCCGGCCCAGTACCGAGAACAACGACCAGACGTCGTCGAACGCCTCGGGGAGTCCCACGCCCGCCTCTTCGCGGGCGGCACCGAGCCGGGCGAAGGGCTCGGCCAGGGGGCCGCCCGCGACCACCGCGTCGACGACGGCCTCCACCGGCGGCGCCCACCAGTCGCCGGGTACCCGCCAGCCGCGCAACCGTGAGGCGCGCTGCCAGAGCCACCGGAGCCGATCTTTATCGGCGGGCATGTCGGGTTTGCCGGGCGGGAACGGGCGCGCGAGGCCGCGACGCCGCCCCCGTTGGGACGTCGCAACCGCGCAGCGCCTGTCCACCTGCCCGCTTCCCCCAGGCTCCCGTGCCCGGTCGGAGACCTGAGCCCTGCCCCTCAGCCGGGCTCAGGCGCGTCAGCCCCGGTTGACGCCCGCCGGGTGTCCGCCCCATCGGAGAACACGGCGGCTCCGACTCGACCGGCCCCCGCCGGCCGACACGAACGACCTCGGCGGGGCCGGAGCCGTTGCGTTGTCGATGAGACGGCGCAACGCCACGGCTATGACGCGGCTGCCGAAACTTTTTCGTGACCGGTATGTTTGCCTCCCGATGGGCAGTGAAGCGATCGGCCGGGGGTCTCGCTCGGCCGCACGACACGCGCGCCGAGAGGAGGCGCAGGCGGCTGTGGAGACGGCGGACGCGCCCAGCGATGCTGCCCTCTTGGACGCCGTGCGCGACGGCGACGCGAACGCGTTCGACGCCGTCTACCGGCGGCACGTCGACGCCGCGCGCCGGCTGGCGCGGATCCTGGCACGCGACCACGCCGAGGCCGACGACCTCGTCGCCGAGGCGTTCGCGCGGCTGCTCGGCACGCTGAAGTCGGGCGGTGGGCCGGAGTCCGCCGTCCGCGCGTACGTGCTGACGACGATCCGTCGCGTGCACATCGACCGCGGCCGGTCCGGCAGCAGGGTCGAGCCGGTCGAGGACGTCGCCGACTACGAACGTCCGGAGACGCCCGACGACCCCGCGCTCGCGAAGCTCGACCAGACGTACGCCGCCCGCGCGTTCGCCGGGCTGCCCGAGCGCTGGCAGGCGGTGCTCTGGCACACCGAGGTCGAGGGCGAGTCCGCGGCACAGGTCGCGCCGCTGCTCGGTCTCAACCCGAACGCCGTCTCGGCCATCGCGTACCGCGCCAGGGAGCGGCTGCGGCAGCTCTACCTGCAGCAGCACCTCGCCGCGGCCGAGGCGAAGGAGTGCCGCTGGGTCACCGAACGGCTCGGCGCGTACGTCAGGGACAAGCTCGCCGCCCGCGAGAGCGGCCGGGTGCAACAGCACCTGGACGACTGCGACAGGTGCCGGGTCGTCTACCTCGACCTCGTCGAGGTGAACGCCGGCTTCCGCTCGGTGCTCGCGCCGATCGTGCTGGGCGCGGCGGCGGCGCCGTACCTCGCCGGCGCGTCGGGGACGCTGCTGGGCTTCATCCCCGCCGTGGCCGGCTGGGCGCGGCGGTCGGTACGCAACCCCGCGGCTTCCGCGGTGGCGGCGGTCGCCCTGGTCGCGCTGCTCGGCGTCGGGGCGTGGGCCGCGGTGAGCAACAGCCACATCCTCAGCCAGGAGCCGTCCCGCCACGGCGGCAACTCCGGTGGGCCCACCGGCGGGCCCGCGTCCGGGAGCGCCAGCAGCCAGCCGACGTCGGCGTCGTCGGCACCGACGCAGCCGCCCTCCACGAAGCCGCCCGCCACGCACTCGACGAAGCCCGCGGCACAGACCTCGCTACCGTCGACGAGCACGCAGCCGACCTCGAGGCCGAGCCCGACGGCCTCGCGACAGCCGCCGCAGCCGACGCACTCGCAGCAGCCGCAGTCACACAGCCACAAGCCGCCGCCGCATACGCAGCAGCCGCCGAGCCACACGCAGAAGCCGCAGCCGACGCACTCGAGCCCGCCGTCCACGAGCAACCCGACGCCGACCGCGAGCAGCTCGCCGACGCGGAAGCCGACCTGCGTGCGCGTCCTGGTGCTGGGTCTCTGCGTCGGGGGCGGCTGACGCCTCACGTAGTCTCGGGCTGTGCCTTCCCGTCGTGTCGCCCTGATCACCCTCGGCTGCGCGCGCAACGAGGTGGACTCCGAGGAGCTCGCCGCGCGCCTCGAGGGCGGCGGCTGGTCCGTCGTAGACGACGCCGCCGAGGCCGACGCGGTGCTCGTCAACACCTGCGGCTTCGTCGAGACGGCCAAGCAGGAGTCGGTCGACACGCTGCTCGACGCCGCGGACGACGGGCCCGCCGTGGTCGCCGTCGGCTGCCTCGCCGAGCGGTACGGCAGGGATCTGGCCGAGGCGATGCCGGAGGCGGCCGTCCTCGGCTTCGACCACTACCCGGACATCGCCGCACGGCTCGACGACGTCGTCGCGGGGCGCCCGCCCGCGCCGCACGTGCCGCGGGACCGCCGCACGCTGCTCCCGATCACACCGGTCGACCGGCAGGGCACGGCCGCCGTCGTGCCCGGTCACCGTGCCACGGACGTGGGCCTGCCGGGCCGGCTCGGCGGTCCGCGCGCGCTGCGCCGCAGGCTGGGCGGTGGGCCGGTCGCGCCGCTCAAGATCGCGTCCGGGTGCGACCGCAG
The DNA here is from genome assembly GCA_017354575.1 of Acidothermales bacterium. GTDB lineage: Bacteria > Actinomycetota > Actinomycetes > Streptosporangiales > WHST01 > WHST01. The sequence goes on from JAFMQP010000132.1 coordinate 4,541, forward strand.
ATGCGCGTTCTGCGCGATCCCGAGCTTCCGCGGCGCGTTCGTGTCCCGTCCGCCGGCGGAGGTCGTGGACGAGGCGGGCTGGCTCGCCGGGCACGGCGCCCGCGAGCTCGTCCTCGTCAGCGAGAACTCCACGTCGTACGGCAAGGACCTCGGTGACGTCCGGCTGCTCGAGGGCCTGCTGACCGACCTCACCCGGGTCGACGGCGTCGTCCGGGTCCGGGTCAGCTACCTGCAGCCGGCCGAGATGCGCCCTTCGCTCGTCGACGTGATGACGTCGACGGACGGGTTGGCGCCGTACTTCGACCTGTCCTTCCAGCACGCGAGCGGCCCGCTGCTGCGGCGGATGCGGCGGTTCGGCGACGGTGACGCGTTCCTCGGCCTGCTCGGGAGGATCAGGGCGGGTGCACCGCAGGCGGGGGCCAGGACCAACGTGATCGTCGGTTTCCCCGGCGAGAGGGAGCGCGACGTCGAGCTGCTCGAGCAGTTCCTGACCGCCGCGCGGCTGGACGCGATCGGCGTGTTCGGGTACTCCGACGAGGACGGCACCGAGGCCGCGGGCTACGACGCGAAGGTGCCGGAGGAGCTCGTCGCCGAGCGGGTGGAGCGGATCGCCTCGCTCGTCGAGGAGCTCGTCGCGCAGCGTGCCGAGGAACGGGTCGGCGACAGCGTCGACGTGCTGGTCGAGTCGGTCGACGGCGACGAGGCGGAGGGTTGCGCCGCGCACCAGGGGCCGGACACCGACGGGACCACCACGGTCCGGCTGGGCGAGCGGCCCGTCGCGGTCGGTGACCTGGTGCGCGCACGGGTGGCCGGCAGCTCCGGCGTTGACCTGGTCGCCGAAGCCGAGAGACGGTAGACGGATGCATCCCGCGGGCGCCGACTCGGTCGGTAATGCACCGAAGCCGGTGGCACCGGTGCGCACCGTGCCGGTCGTCAACGCGGCGAACGGCGTCACGCTGCTGCGCATCCTGCTGGTGCCGGTGTTCGGGTGGATGCTGTTGCAGCCCGGGTTCGGCTGGCGCTTCGGCGCGCTCGCCGTGTTCCTGTTCGCCTCGCTGACCGACCACGTGGACGGCGAGCTGGCGCGGCGCCGCGACCTGATCACCGACCTCGGCAAGATCGCCGACCCGATCGCCGACAAGGCGCTGATGGGGATGGCCCTGGTCGGGTTGTCGATCGTCGGCGAGCTGTGGTGGTGGGTGACCGCGCTCATCCTCGTCCGCGAGATCGGCGTCACGCTGCTGCGGTTCTGGGTGATCAGGCGCGGTGTGATCGCCGCGAGCAAGGGCGGCAAGATCAAGACGGTGCTGCAGATCGCCGCGATCGCACTGTTCATCCTGCCGCTGGGCTGGACCGCGCTGTTCGTGGGCCGGGACGTCGTGATGGCCGCCGCTGTGCTGGTCACCGTCGGCACCGGCATCGACTACCTCGTGCGCGCCCTCCGGATGCGCCGGGCGTGACCCTGCCGCAGCACGACCTCGCCGCGCGCGTACTCACCGCCCTCGAGGCCAGAGGCGAGACGCTGGCGGTCGCCGAGTCGCTCACCGGCGGGCTGCTCGGCGCGACGATCACGTCCGTACCCGGGGCGTCCAGCGTGTTCCGCGGCGGCGTGATCGCGTACGCGACCGACGTCAAGGCGTCGCTGCTCGGCGTCGACCCCGACCTGCTCGCGCGGGAGGGCGCCGTGCATCCGGAGGTCGCGCGCCAGCTCGCCGCAGGCGTACGCGCGCGGCTGTCCGCCACGTACGGGCTCGGGCTCACCGGCGTCGCGGGCCCGGACCCGCAGGACGGCAGGCCGCCGGGCACGCTGTACGTCGGCGTCGCCGGTCCGGACGGGGCCGAGGCGGTCGCGCCGCGGGTCGGCGGCGGGGACCGCCCCTCGATCCGCAGCGAGGCCGTGGCCGCGGCGCTCGACCTGCTGGCGACGCGGCTGGGCGCATTCCGCTGAGGGCGAAGCCGGCGGATCGGGGCGCTGCCCGCGCGCCACGGACTTGCCACTGCGTATACGGTGGAGATGTGAACGTGGCCCATGCACCCGGACGGGAGGGAGGGACGTCGCCCATGCTGCTCCGACAGATTCTCGGTGACGTGCTGCGGCAGCACCGGATGCGGCAGGGACGTACCCTCCGCGAGGTCTCCGGTGCCGCGCGCGTCTCGCTCGGCTACCTGTCCGAGGTGGAGCGCGGCCAGAAGGAGGCCTCCTCCGAGTTGCTGGCGGCGATCTGCCTGGCCCTCGGCGTCCGGCTCTCCGACGTGCTGAGCGACACGAGCGCCCTGCTGGCGCTGGAGGAGACCAGCGTCGACGCGGTACAGGAGGCGATCACCGAGTCGCTGTCCGACCGCGGCGTCGTCACGAACGTCGCCGCCTAGCCCCGGGCCTGCGCATGGCCGTGGCGTTCGATCTCGACCCGAACGTGCACGGGTTCAGCCGTGTCGCCTACGACGACCTCGACCACGACGCGTTCGCCGCGCGGCCCCTGCGGGTGCGCACGTTGCGGTCGCTGCGGTACATGTTCGACGTCGAGCGGCACACCATCTGCTACCTGCGCGACATGCTCGTCACGCCGACGCACAAGGACGCGTCGGCGACGGCGTTCCTCACCCGTTGGGCGTACGAGGACTTCTGGCACAGCGAGGCAGTGGCTTCCCTGTTGCGTGCGCACGGCATCGCGATCGACAACGAGCTGGTCAGCCGGATGCGCGCGTCGCTCGGCTGGCGGGACGACCTGTCGCCGGTGTACCGGTCGGTCGTCGGGAACATCCTCGGCGAGGACATGACCACGGTGCACATGCTCTGGGGTGCCGTGAACGAGTGGTGCGCGCAGCTTGCGTACGACCGCATCGGGGAGCTGGACGCCCACCCGGTGCTCGCCACCCTGCTCGACCGGATCCGCACCCAGCGGGTCGCGCACGTCTCGTTCTACGAGCGGCAGGCGCGGGAGCGGCTGGCCGGCTCGGCTCGGGCGCGCAAGCTCGCGCGGTTCGCGCTCGCGCACGTCTGGGGCCCGCTCGGGTCGAGCATCCACCCCCGGCACGAGAGCGCGCTGGTGATGGGCTACCTGCTCGGCGCCTCGGACGTCGCGCCCCGGGTCGAGTCGGTCGACCGGCGGGTGGCGGCGCTGCCCGGGCTGGCCGGGCTGCACGTGGTCGGCGACGGCCTGGGCCGCTACGGCGTCGGCCCGTACGCCGGTGGCCGGCCGACGCTGGTAGAGCGGCTGCGGGTCGCGCCGTCCGCGCGCCGCTGGCGCCGCGCCGGCCTCTGACCCGCGTCACCTGGCGGCGCGCCGCCCTACCACGGCGAACCACGGCTTCCCACACCCAGCAGATCGTGTGAAGCCCTGGTTGATCACGAGAACATGATCAACCAGGGCTTCGGCAAGCGACGGGCACCGCTGGGGGCTGACCGCAGGGGCTAACCGCCCTGGGTGGGTTGGCCGGTGTCGGGGTCGAGGATCAGTTTCTGCGGGTTCGGCTTCTGGAAGTCGAACATCCCGTCCAGCGATCCGGCGAACTCGTCGGCCGAGCCGCCGCCCACTCGTCCGAGCGACCAGTTGTCCTCGATCATCGACAGGACGGAGGACTGGTCGGTGGTCGTGTGGTCGACGTAGTTGGACTTCGCGTACGGGGAGAGCACCAGCAGCGGCAGCCGCGGGCCGTAGCCGCAGCGGGTGTCGACGGTGGCGTTGTCGGCCGTGCCGCACTGCCCGTCGCCGGTGAGCGCGTCGTTCGCCGGGTCCTGGGAGTGGAACACGATCGGGCTCATCTGGTGGTCGTACCAGCCGTCCGAGTCGTCGTACGCGATCACGACCGCGGTGCTCTGCCACTGCGGGAGCTGCTGCAGCCGGTTGATCGTGCTGACGAGGAAGTGCTGCTCGTCGATCGGGTCCGAGTAGCCCGCGTGGCCGTCCTGGTAGCCGGGCGCCTTGAGGAAGCTCACCTCGGGCATCCGGCCGGCGTCCGAGGCGTCCCAGAAGTCGCTCAGGTCGTACTGGTGGTTCGCCTGGTCGGTCTTGCCGATGTTGTCGACGGACGTCGGCGGCAGGTGGTGCGGGTTGGACGTCGACTTGTAGTACTGGAACGGCTCGTGGTGCTGGATGTAGTCACCGGTGGAGCTGCCCGCGACGTTCGCGTGCTTCGCGCCGCAGACCGCGTTGCCCTCCGCGGTGCGGCTGGTGGGCTTGAAGCCGCCCTGGAACCAGCCCCACGTGATGCCCTTGTCGTTCATCATGTCGCCGACGTTCTTGCCGGAGAGGCTGGCGTAGGCGGTGCCGGTGTGGCAGTCGTCGTACAGCGGCTGCGGGTCGCCGACGATCGTGCCCTGGCTGACGCTCGACGTCGTCCCGCCGGTGACCTCCGCGCCGTGCGTCTGGCCGCTGACCAGGTTGACGGCGCCCGGTGTGGAAGGACCGAACTGGGTGCCGTACGAGTTGTCGCTCATGGAGAACCGCTGCGCGTAGTTCCAAAGCCCCGTGACGGTGTTGCCGTCGTAGTAGTCCATGACCAGGCCCGGCTTGTAGAACTCACCGGTGAACGTCGCGGAGCAGTCGCCGG